>CAZCER010000433.1:0-4952 GCA_964497385.1 uncultured Armatimonadia bacterium
CGGAGGACGGCGGCGATCTGGGCGAGGCATCGGTCGCCGGCCAGATGACCATGGTGGTCGTTGTAGGCTTTGAAGTGATCGACGTCGAGCATGAGGAGGCTAACCGGACGGCCCGAGCGAGCCGAACGCTCGCACTCGCGCGCGAGGACCTCGTCGAAGGCTCTCCGGTTGCCGAGACCGGTGAGGGCGTCGCTGGCGCTCATCCGTTCCAGGCGCTCCTCGGCGTGTCGCTGGGCGGTCACGTCGAAGGTGGTGCCGGCCATTCGGGTGACGCCGTTCGGTTCGCGCACCGCGGCGCGTCCCCGTGAGCGGACCCACCGGTCCGTTCCGGCCACGGGGTGCTGGAACTCGAACATGGTCGCGGCCCCGGTGAGGTACCGATCCAGCGCCTCCGCGAGGTCCGCGACGTATTCGGGGGGCAGCACCCGCATCCATGAGGAGATGTGCGGCTCGAGGGCGGACCCCGCGAGACCCATCAGCGCGCGCCAGCGATCGTCGGCCTCTATGGCGCCCGATTCGAGTTCCCAGGTCCAGAGGCCGAGACCGGCGCAGCTCAGGGCCAGCTCGAGCCGTTCCTGGCTTTCGCGGAGCTGCTCGGCGAGGGCGCGCTGCTCGGACTGGAGTTCCACGACGCGCTGACCCACCGCGACGCGCGCGCCGAGTTCGTCGGGGTCGAACGGCTTCGTGATGTAGTCGTTGGCGCCGGCCTCAAGGCCCGCGACGACGTCCTCGCGCGAACTCTTGCCCGTGAGGATCAGGATGTACGTCGCGGCCCCCGAAGCGGACGCGCGCACCCTGCGGCAGACCTCAATGCCGTCGAGTCCGGGCATCACCCAATCGAGGATCGCGAGCGCCGGCGCGTCGGAGGCGGACAGGACGGCGAGCGCCTCGCTTCCGTCACTGGCCTCCAGCACCTCGTAACCGCCGCGCGAGAGCACGAGCGAGAGCATGCGACGCGAGGTGAGGTCATCGTCGGCGACGAGCACTCTCATGAGCCGGTCCAATCCACGTGAGGCCAAGCCTCCGCGAGCGCGCGGCGAAACCCGTCGATGCGTTCGGGCAAGCTGTCGCAGAACACCGCGGCGGCGGCCACCCGTTCGTCCTTCGCCGCCGTTTCAATTTCGAGGGCCAACTCCTGAAGCTCAAGAGCGCCTACGTTCGCGGCCGCGCCCTTGAGCGTGTGGGCCGCGCGCCGCGCGTCCTCCGCGCGCCCCTCCGAGAGCGCCAACGCGAGCGTCTCGTGCTGTCTGCCCACATCGACGGCGAACGTGGCGGCCACCTCCCGAGCCGCGGACTCGTCGCCAAGCATCCGCGTCAACAGAGCGTCTCGATCAAAGACCAGGATTCCCGGCGCATCAGGGGCCGACTCCGGCGCGCCCGGCGCGGAGACTCGCTCGGGGCCCGACTCGCCAAGCCAACCTCCCAGCCAGCGCTCGAGCGCGGCGGACAGCTCGGCGGGGCTGATTGGTTTGGCGAGGTAGTCGTCCATCCCCGCTTCACGGCAGCGGCGGTCGCTGCCCTTGAGCGCGTCGGCGGTCATCGCGATCACGGGGATGGACCGCGCGACTCCGGCCTCGCCCGCGCGAATGCGCCGGGTGGCCTCGTAGCCGTCCATGACGGGCATTTGGCAATCCATGAGAACCAGATCGTACGGACGAGACGCGAGACGCTCGAGAGCGTCCTGACCGTCGACGGCGAGATCGGGGGAGTAGCCCAGGTTGCGGAGGACCGAGAGAGCGACGGCCTGGTTGGTCTCGTTGTCCTCGACGAGCAGGATGCGGGCGTCGCGGCGTTGCCGTTCGGAGAGGCTGAAGCGCGTGAGGATTCGCTGGTCCTTGCCGCCCGCGTTTGCGGCCACCGCCGCGAGGCAGTCGTGGAGCTGCGTGTGCCGGTACGGGCGCGCCAGGTACGCTGCGAAGCCGGCGGCCTCGCAGCGGCGGGCGTCGCCCCTTCGCCCGGCCGAGGCGATGGCGACCATACACGTCCCGTTCAGGGTTGGATCGTCCCGTACGGCCCTCCCGAGCGCTTCCGCGGCGCCGTCCGAGGACTGCAAATCGACAACGGCGATCCGGAACGGGTCCCGATCGTGAACCGCCTCGCGCAGCGCCGTGAGGGCGTCCTCGGCGGACGCCGCCTCGCGGTGGCGGCACTGCCAGGACCCGATCAGGGCCCGGAGAGCCCGGGCGTTCGTCGGGTTGTCGCTCGCGATCAGGACGCGCGCGCCGTGAAGCGCCGCGTAGCCCGCGTCGGCGCGCTCATTCTCGCCCTCCTGCTTCTCTAGCCAGGCGGTGAACCAGAACTCGGAGCCGACGTGCTCCTGGCTTTCCACGCCGATCCGGCCGCCCATGAGTTCTGCGAGACGGCGCGAGATCGAGAGGCCCAGACCGGTGCCGCCGAAGCGTCGAGTGGTGGAGCTGTCGGCCTGGACAAACGGTTCGAAGAGGGTGCGAAGCTTCTCCGGGGCGACGCCAACGCCCGTGTCGCGCACGGAGAAGCGCAGCAGGGCTCGGTCCTCGGCTTCCGCATCGAGCGTGACTCTCAGAGAGACTTCTCCCGCGAACGTGAACTTCAGCGCGTTGGCTAGGAGGTTCACGACGATCTGTCGGAGTCGGCCGGGGTCGCCGCGGAGGAGCGGGGGCACGGCCTGTTCGATGGTGTAGCTGAGCGCGAGCCCGCGCTCCATGGCGCGGTAGGCGAGAGCGTTCACCGTGTCCTCGAGGGCGATGCGGAGGTCGAAGTCCAGGTTCTCCAGTTCGAGGCGATCGGCGTCGATCTTCGAGAAGTCGAGGACGTCGTTCACGATGGTGAGGAGGGACTCGGCGCTGCGATGGATCACCTCGGCGAAGCCGCGCTGCTCATGGGTGAGGGGTGTCTCGAGGAGCAGCCCGGCCATCCCCATGATCCCGTTCATGGGCGTCCGGATCTCATGACTGATGTTGGCGAGGAAGGCTCCGCGTGCCTCGTTCGCCCGTTCGGCCGCTTCGCGCGCCTCCGCCAACTCGACCTCGCGGACCTCGGCTCGCGCCAGCTCCTCGGAGAGGCGCTCGCGCAGATGACGCTCGTCCTCGGCGGCCTTTGCCAGGCGCTCCTGCGCCTCCTGCATCCTCGCGATCTGCCGGACGACCTGACGCGCCGTGATCGCGGAGGCGCGCCGCGCGACGTACACCTCGGAGAGGAGAAGCGCGTTCTCCTCCTCCAGTTCCTCGTGAGTCCGGGTCGCCCGGCGCTGGGCCACGCTGCATCCCTCCCGTCTCTGCGGCGGTCGGCCTGTCTCGCTTTCAGTTCCTCATGCGGTGTGCGCCGGTCCTCGCGCGCGCAAGACATGGACCGTGCAGACCAGACATGGATCGAACGAGCGAACGATGTGCCCCACCTCAACAGGGTTCTCAAGGTCGGGCGCGGGCGTTCCGACGAGGGCCTCCTCCATGGGCCCTCGGACGCCGGCGGCGTCCCGCGGCGAGGCGTTCCAGGTGGTCGGCGCGATGATCTGGTAGCTTGCGATCCTGCCGTCCTCGACGCGGACCCAGTGCCCTAGGCTCCCACGCGGCGCCTGCACAAGGCCCGCGCCCGCCCCGTCCGGGATCGGTCCGGGGTTGCGGTAGAAGCGATCGGTCTCGCGGCACTCCGCCAGCCATGAGCCCACAGCGGGCAGCAACCTCGCGGGGCGCGCCAGGCGGGCGAACTGCCTCGTGAACGCGCACACGCCGAAGCGCTGCACGAGATCGCGGGTCAGCGGGTCGCCAAGCAGCAGGAGGTCGGCGATCGGTCCGGTCTCCGCGGGGGCGCCGTCGTACCGCGGCGCCTTGGACCACGTGTAGCCCTCGGTCGCGACGCCGCCTTTGTCGGGCTCGGTCCTGCCCTGCGACGGGTGCGCGTCCCCATAGTGCACGAAGCGCGACCACGCGTCGCTCTCGGCGACAAGACTCGGGTCGAAGGGCGAGGCCTGTCCGGCGTCGATCACTCCGGCGGCGAGCAGATGGCGTCCGTCGGGGCCGGGCTTCACAGCGGATCCGTCGGGTGTCGGGAAGCCTCCGTAGCCAATGAGGCGTCCGCGTCCCCGCCCGAGGGTGTGGAGGCCGAGTTCCCGCCCGTACCGCAGGAAGAAGCCCATCTCGGCCGACGCGCGATCGGGGCTTTCGTCGAGCCAGGCCTCAAGGCGCTCGAGATCGGTGATCTCCTGCCACTCCTCGATGGGGCCGCCCAGGATCCGCTCCTCGTAGAAGGCGCGGAAGGCGCTCAGGATGTGGCAGCACTGCAGGAGGTCGGCGCGCGAGGGCACGGACGAGATGCCGCCGGGCACCATGAACGACGGGTGCGGCCACTGACCGCCCAGGATGGCCACGACCTCCAGAGCGCGCTTGGTCTCCTCGATCGCGCGACGCGCGGCGGACCCTGCCAAGGGGGCGTACCGTCGGACGGCCTCGGCGAAGGACGGCTTGGCCGCGTAGGCGCCGTTCACCAGGTCGGGCGCGAAGCTGAGGAACGTGTGTCGGACGTCGCTCTGGAGGTGCTCGACGGCAAGGCAGACGTTGCGTACGGTTGTCGCGCCGGGCGGGACGTCGGCGCCGTGGATGCTGTCGAGGGCGTGGGCAGCGGCCGCGAGGTGACTGACGCTGCAGATGCCGCAGATCCGGGGGGTGAGCACCAGCCCGTCCAGCGCGGCGCGGCCGACAAGCAGCCGTTCGAAGCCGCGATAGAGCGTTCCGCAACACCATGCGTCGGCGACGACGCCGTCCTCGATCACGAGCCGCAACTCCAGGTCGCCCTCGACGCGGTTCATCGGGAGTCTGATCTCGCTCCGAGCCATCCGTCACCTCTCGCGAGCGTCAGACGCGCGTCTCTCTCCGCCGCAGCCTCTGCGGTGCGGCGGCCGCGGCCATGTCTTTGTAGGCGAGGTAGTGCGCGCGGTCGACGCCGGCGGGGAGTTCGAGCGGCACCTCGGCGACCGCCCG
>CAZCER010000434.1:0-4950 GCA_964497385.1 uncultured Armatimonadia bacterium
CAGACCCGCACCCGGGCGCGCTTCCGGCTGCGGCCGATGCGGAGCGCGCCAGCGTCGGCGGACAGCGTGACCACACGTCCCGCAGCCATGCGGCGGACGGCGCGAAGGGCGATGAGCGTCAGGACCGTCACCAGGGCCGAGCCGCCGACCGCCCAGCCCCACGTGAGGGCGCGGAGCGGAGCGTCCATCTCCACCACTGGGATGAACCGGAAGATCTTGCGGGTCACGACGGTCGAGCCGAGACCGGAGCCCGCCGCGTACGCGGTGACGTAGGCAAGCGCGAGAGCGGCCGCGAGGCCGGCGCACGCGAGCGCGAGAATCGGCGACCACTCGCGGACAAGCCGACCGCGCGGGAGGGCGATGGAGCGGAACGCGAACTCGCCCTCGGTGGGCGCGTCGGCGGCGGAGGACTCGACGGCCGGAAGCTCCACCGGACCCAGGGCCGAGGGATCCTCGATGACGCGCGTCGGGGCGTCGGCCGGGTCGACCTGCGTCGGCTCGCTCCGGGGAGTGTCGATGGCCTACCCGATCCCTTCGATCTCCGCGCGCAGGGCGTCGACTTCGTCGCCCAGGACGACCCCGAACTCGACCGACATCGTGCGTGTCTCACCGGGCTCGAGGAACTCGAGTTCCCCCTCGGCTCGGGCGTCGGCGCGGCCGGTTACGTAGCAGTTCGCGGGCTCCATGCCGCAAACGTAGGTCCCCTGCCCCATCATCTTCCATTGGATGAAACGGGGGAGTTCCGAGATCCGGAAGCGGAGCGAGAGACCGAGCTTCATCTCTTCGTTCACGATGGCGACGCAGGTCGATCCGTCCACCGCGGTCTCGAGGTCGTGGTAGAAGACCTGCTCGGCGTAGCCTGGCGTCGGAGCCTCGAAGCCGCTCCAGCGGTCGGCGCCCTTCGCCGCCTCGGCGTCGCGCGGGCGCGTGGTGCGGGCGGGCGCGAGCACGCGACTGTCCTCCGAGACGATGGGCCAGCCGAGGTTGAAGTGGTAGAGGATCATGAAAGGCTCGGTGCGGTAGCCCAAGTTCTCGACGGTGTCCCGGATGAGGACGCCGCTGGAGCCAAGGCTCGTGGCGATGCGGCGGGAGAGTCGGAGGTTCGGACCGAAGACCGAAGCCTCGCGCATCTCGCCTTCGAGGGCCATGCGGTAGATGTCGCCGTCCCACCACTCGGCGATGTTCACGCGACTGGCGGGAGCGGCGCCGATGCGTCCGTGCACGCCCAGCGACTCCCCGTCGTCTTCGGACGGCGAGCCGACGGTGGTGAGACCGCACGTCGCGAGGAGGCCGCCGGCGAAGGTCCGCAGCCAGCCCGCGCCCTCGGGCTCATAGAGGGCGGGGTGGAGGTCGCCGACCGGTGAGCGCCAGCAGAGGGGCACGCCGCGGAACGACGCGTTCGTGATGTCCATGCATCGGTCGAGGGAGACGGTGAAGTCGAGCCCCGACCCGGTGCGGACCTCGGCGACGCGGGCGCCTCGGGCTCCGCCGTCGGCGAAGTCGACCCGGCGGACGCCGCCGAACTGGTCCATGGAGCCGGCGCGCTCCTCGAGATTCCGGCGGGTGTAGTCGGTCCCGTAGAGAAGTGCCACAGCCGATCCTCTCCCCTCCGCGATGCGTGCTTCGATCGGCGCCGGGCCACCGCGCGCGGTGGCCCGACGGAACGCTGCTGTCTAGTCCTTGCGGTACACGTCGTGGCAGGCTTTGCAGGAGGCCTCGACATCGGCCACGGATCCGCTGAGGTCTCTGGTCCTGCCATCCTCGGCGGTCTTCGCGACGACGCCTGCGGCCATCACGAGGTCGTCGACATAGCCCACGAAGTCGTCATCGGCCGGCGCGTCGGGGGCGGCGCGGAGGTTCTCGGCGGCGGCGATGAGCGTCCGCGAGGCTTCTGCGGCGTTCTCCATCTGTCCGGTCGAGGATGCCTGCTTCAGGGCGCCGACGGCCGGCTTCAGATCGTGCTCCATGAGCGACTCGACCGTCTCGGTCCCGGGGCTGCGGACCTCGGGCGCGGGCGAGGCCGCGCTCTCGCCGGCCGGGCCGGAGCGGGACTCCTCGCCGGTCGGACCCATCGCGCCGGCGCCCTCGTCCGACTCCGCTTGCGCCGGGGTGGCGGGGCCCGGGTTGACGGTCGGAGCCGAGGGCCCGGCGGGGGCTTTCGGCTGGCACCCCGCGGTGATGCCGAGGGCAACCGCGGTTGCCAGAGCGAGCGTCATGGTCCGGAACATAGGCATTGGCACGGCCTCCCAAACGGCGGCGGGCCCCGCTAGCAGGGGGTCCAGTGAGGGTCCCGGAGTTCCCGCTTGAGCACCTTGCCGGTGAGGCTCATCGGCAGGGCGTCGACAAAGACGACCTCTTTGGGGACCTTGAAGTTCGCAAGCCTGTCGCGGCAGTGCTTGGTGATGTCGGCGGCGGATGGGTCGGAGCCCTCGGCGCGCACGATGACCGCTTTGACGCGTTCGCCGCGGATGTCGTCGGGCACGCCGATGACCGCGGCGTGCCCGACGCCGGGATGCTGGCGCAGCACAGCCTCGATCTCACTCGGGTAGACGTTCATGGCGCCGACAAGGATCATGTCCTTCTTGCGGTCGACGATGTAGAAGTAGCCGTCCGCGTCGCGTTTGCCAAGGTCGCCGGTGTGAAACCACCCGTCGACGATGGCCTCGGCGGTGGCTTCGGGCTGGTTGAGGTAGCCGAGCATGATGTTGGGGCCGCGTACGCAGATCTCGCCGACCTCGCCGTCCGGCAGTTCGTGGTCGTCGTCGTCCACGATGCGCATCTCCACCCCCGGAATCGGCAGTCCGACGCTGCCGGGCTTGCGGACGCCGGCGATGGGATTCACGGAGGTGACGGGCGAGCACTCGGTGGGGCCGTCGCCCTCGATGACGATGACGTCGAAGCGCTTCTCGAACGCGGCCATCAGCTCGACGGGCATGGGAGCCCCGCCGGAGACGCACATGCGGAGAGTCTTCAGGGCGTCCGCGGGGCCCTCGTCGGCCACGCGCAGGAGCGCCCCGCACATCGCCGGGACGACCGGCAGCACGGTGACGCCCTCGGCCTTGCAGATCTCGAGGACCTCCAGCGGCTGAAAGCGCTCCAGCACCACGAAGCGGGCCCGCGCGAGCAGCGGGAGGATGACCCCCACGGTGGCGGCGTACGAGTGGAAGATCGGGAGAACGGTCAGAAGAGTGTCCGCCTCGGAGAACTCGATGGCCCGCATGCAGGAGCCCGCGTCCCAAAGGATGTTGTGATGGGTGAGCATCGCGCCCTTGGGACGGCCCGTCGTGCCGGAGGTGTAGAGAATGGCGGCGACGGAGGAGTCGGGGACGCTCGGCGAGGTGAAGGGGTCGGGCCCGGCCGCGATCCACTCCTCGAGGGTGGTGTCGCCGGCAACGGGGCACTGTCCGACGGTCGCCAGCTTGGGGCGTTCGGCCAGCCCGTCGCGCGCGACGTCGAGGACCTGAGCCAACGGCCCGAAGCCGATGGCGAGGCCGACGCCTCCATCCTCGAGCATGAACCGGACCTCGTCGGGCTTGAAGGTCGGGTTGATCGTGATGACGGACGCTCCGGCGCGCATCACGCCCAAGTAAGCGGCCACGTACAGATGGTTGTTGGGGCCCATCAGAGCCACGCGGTCGCCCGCTTCGACCCCATGCGAAGCGACTCCGCGAGCGATGCACGAGACGAGACGATCGAGTTCGGAGTAGCTGAGGCGCGTCTCCCTGTAGACCAGTGCAGGTTGGTTCGGGCGTTCCTCCGCGATGGCCGCTAACGTCTCGGGGATGGTCAAGCGGTGTCCTCCTGGTCGGTGTGATCTGAGCGGTGAATTGGCGGACCGCCGGTCCAGGACCTCCCTGGGAGGACGCTTCCGAGCGGCTCCGAGGGCTCTAGGCGGCGGCGCCGTTCGCGACCAGGACGGGGCTTTCCGGGGCGCCGACGCAACGCGAGCCGGCCGGAACGCGCGCCCCTTCGTCCACGACCGCGTACCGCACCTCGGCGCCTTCCTCGACAACCGCCCCATCGAGCAGGATGCTGTCCCGAACGGAGGCGCCGTCCGCCACGACGGCGCCGACGCCGAGGCTCACGTGGTCGGGCCGGCCCAGCCCATCGAGCATGAGCGCGTTCAGCCGCAGCAGTTCAGGCAGGTCGCTGACGTTGCTCCAGTAGCCGGTGATCTCGAAGGCGCGAGGAGGCCGCCCGGCGGCGATCAGGGCGCGGAAGACGTCGGTGAGTTCCTTCTCCATCTTGCCGCCGCGGTCGGTGAGGCCCACGGTGGCCAGGATGTCGAAGCACTCGGGCTGGAGCACGAAGGCGCCGGCGTTCACGAAGCTGCCGCGCGCCCGCTCCGCGGTCTCGGGCTTCTCGACCATGTCGCGGACCCAGCCGTCCGGCCCGACGAAGACGGCCCCGCCCGTGACGTCCTCCACGGCCCAGGTCGTGAGGATCGTGGCCTCGGGGAAGCGCTCGCGCTCCTCGGCGAGGCGGGTGTAGTTGGCGCGAGGGCACACGATGTCGCCGAAGTGGAGGATGAAGGGCTCGTCGCCCACCCAGTCGCGGGCGGCCTCGGCGGCCGCGCCGGTTCCGTAGGGCGACTCCGGCTGGGTGATGGCGTCGAACGCGAGGTTCGGCCTCGTCTGCGAGGCCGCCCACCGTGCGACCGCCTCTCCCTTGTAGAGGGTGACGAGGAGGACCTCGGAGACCTCCATCTCCGTGAGGTTGTCGATAATGTGGTCGAGCAGGGGCGCTCCGGCCACCGGGACGAGCACCTTGGGACGTGACAGGGTGAGAGGACGCATCCGCGTGCCCTCGCCCGCCGCCAGAACAACCGCCTTCACGACTGACCCTCCTCCGCGCGGTTCGCGCGTTGTACGCAGGTATGGACGCGCCGGCGCTGAAGCCGGCTGGAAACCGGGCCAGTATAGGGTAATGGGGGGAACGGCGGAAAGCGTT
>CAZCER010000435.1:0-4947 GCA_964497385.1 uncultured Armatimonadia bacterium
GAGCCCGAGTGGATCCCGCGTTGGGCCAAGTTTCGGCAGGGGTACTACGACTCCTCAGGGGTCTCGAGCGACGTGTTCGACCAGACCATCAAGCTCTCCTCAACCGGCGACTCGACGCTCTCCGACGACATGACCGCCCAGGGCATCCGGCTCTACACCACCCAGTCACTCACCGTGAACTACTTCGCGTTCAACATGAGGGACCCGGTCGTCGGCGGACTCGACGAGGCGCACCGCAAGCTCCGCCAGGCCATCGGCATCGCTTTCGACACCGAGGAGCAGATCGCCATCTTCTGGAACGGCCGCGGGGAGGTGGCGCACAGCATCACGCCCCCCGGGATCATCGGACACCAGCCGGGCAAGGCCGGCCTGAACACGGTCACGCACGTGTGGGACGACGCACGAGACAGCGCCGTCCGCCGCCCCATCGAGGAAGCCAAGCGCCTGCTCGCCGAGGCCGGCTATGAGGACGGCTACGGGCCCGACGGGCAGCCGCTAACCCTCTATTTCGACAATAGCTGGACCAGTTCCGACCTGCGTCCGCGCCTGCGGTTCGTCATCAAGCAGTTCGCCAAACTAGGGATACGGCTTGAGTCCCGCACGACCGACTACAACCGCTTCCAAGAGAAGGTGAACTCCGGGAGCTTCCAGATCATGTCCTGGGGCTGGTCGGCGGACTACCCCGATCTCGAGAACTTCTTGTTCCTGCTGTACGGTCCGAACGCCCGGGCCGAGGGCGAGGGCGCGAACTCCGCGAACTACGCGAACCCCGAGTTCGACGAGATCTTCGTCCGGATGCGCGCGATGGAGAACGGGCCGGAACGCGAGGCCCTGGCCCGCGAACTGAACGCGATCTTCCACGAGGACGCGCCGTGGTTCGGCTGCTTGCACGGGGTGAACTTCACTCTTGTCCACGACTGGCACCGGAACGCGTACCCGGACTCGATGGGATGGAGCGCGCTCAAGTACCAGTCCGTCGATGTGGAGCGGCGCGCCCTGCGCCGCCGTGAGTGGAACGCGCCGCGGTGGCAGCCCCCGCTGATCCTTGTCGCCCTCGTCATCCTCACCGCCTTGCCCGCCGTTCGGGCGGAGCGCCGCTACCTGAAGGAGGCCTGAGCCGTTGGTCTCCTACATCATCCGCCGAGCGCTCTACGCCGTGCCCATCGTGCTGGGGGTGGTGGCGGTCACTTTCACCCTCTTCTTCGTGGTGAACTCACCGGACGACATGGCGCGGCGGATCCTCGGAGACAAAGCCGACTCCCCCGAACTCGTGGAGCAGTGGAAGAGGGAGCACAACTACCACCTGCCCCTCTTCCGCAACGCCGATGCGGAAGGCGTCGGGCAGGTCACCAACACGCTCTTCTTCCAGAAGTGCGCGCGGCTTCTGATCTTCGATCTCGGCCGCTCGGACGTAAGCGATCGGCCCGTCGGGGCGGAGATCCGCCGCCGCATGGGCCCGAGTCTCGCCATCGCCGTGCCGACGTTTCTGATCGGTCTGCTGGTCGACATCTCCACCTCGCTCATCATCGCGTTCTGCCGGGGCACGTACCTGGACCGCTGGGGCACGGTGATGTGCGTGCTCCTCATGTCCGTCTCATCGCTCTTCTACATCATCGGCGGGCAGTTCGTGTTCGCGCAGTGGCTGAAGCTCTTCCCGATCAGCGGCTTCGATTGGGGCGCGTCAACGCCGAAGTTCGTCTTCTTGCCCGTGCTGATCGGAATCGTCTCCGGCATCGGCGGAAACGTCCGCTACTACCGCACGATCATGCTCGAGGAGACGAGTCGCGAGTACGTGCGCACGGCTCGGGCGAAGGGCCTCAGCGAGAGCGCCGTCATGTTCCGGCACGTGCTCAAGAACGCCATGATCCCGATCCTCACCGGAGCCGTGATGGCCATCCCCATGCTCTTCATGGGAAGCCTCATCATGGAGTCGTTCTTCGCGGTGCCCGGCCTTGGCAGCATGACCATCGCCGCGATCCACGCCCAGGATTTCGCGGTTGTCCGCTCGATGGTCTACATCGGGTCGCTCCTCTACCTCGTCGGACTGCTCCTCACGGACATCAGCTATACGCTCGTTGACCCGCGCATCACCCTCGGCTCGGGGGAGAACCGAAGCCTCTACGGGTCGCCCAGCCTTGCCGACATGCGGAAGCTCGCGGTCGCGATGGTCGCCGCCGCCGCCGTCGCGTGGGGGCTCTACTACGCGCTCCGGTGGCTCCTGGCGCTCCCCGCGGTCCAGGACCTTCGCGCCCCGCTCGTCACGAACGGCGCGCTCCTCCTCACCGTCGCCGCCGGGGTCTGGCTCTGGCTGCGCGCGCGCAAGCAGGAGATGTGGCGGAACGCCTGGCGCGAGGTGCGGCGCAACCGGCTCGCGATCGGAGCCCTCGCCGTGCTCGGCGTCTTCATCGTCGTCGGCGCGGCCGACAGCGCCTCCTGGCGCGACGTCGAGCGGACCGACGACGGCGCCCCGCGCCTCACCCGGGAGGGCCGGCCGGTCCTCGGCGCCCCGCTCTCGCTCCTCGACCGCGCGTGCGGACCCCTGCGCGTCTCGGAGACCAGCTACTCCGCGCCGCTCGCCACGCATCTCCTGATGCGGGAGACCGTGCTCGAGGAGATCGATGGGCGCTTCGTGACCCGGCAGGTGCACCAGCCGCTCGACCGCCCCGGCAAGCACCTCCTCGGAACCGACAAGACCGGCGAGGACGTGCTCTACAAGACCATCAAGAGCATCCGAACCGGGCTCGTGGTCGGCGGCCTCACCACGCTCATCGCGCTTCCGGTGGCGATCGTCCTCGGCGTGCTCGCGGGCTTCTTCGGCGGCTGGATCGATGACGCCGTCCAGTACCTCTACAGCACGGTCTCCTCGGTGCCATGGGTCCTTCTTGTGGTCGCCTTCATGATGGTCTTCGGGCAGGGACTGGTGCAGCTCTGCGTGGTTATGGGCCTCACCGGATGGGTCGGGCTCTGCCGCGTGCTGCGGGGCGAAGCCATGAAGCTCCGTGAACGCGAGTACGTCCAGGCCGCGCTCGCTCTCGGGGTCTCGAAGTTCCGCGTGCTCGGGCGCCATGTGGTCCCCAATGTCATGCACCTCGTGCTCATCAACACCGTGCTCCGCTTCAGCGGGCTCATTCTCGCCGAGGCGGTGCTTAGCTACATCGGCGTCGGCGTGGGGCCCGACACCTATAGCTGGGGCTCCATGATCGACCAAGCGCGCGGTGAACTCGGGCGCGATCCCATCGTCTGGTGGAGCCTCGCCGCCGCGTTCGTCGCGATGTTCGGGCTCGTGCTCACCGCGAACCTCTTCGGCGACGCCCTCCGCGACGCTCTCGATCCGCGGCTGCGCACACGGGAGGAGAGCTGATGGGCGAGCCCCTCCTCGAGGTGCGTGATCTCCGAACGTACTTTCGCTCCACCGACGCGCCGCTCCGCGCGGTCGACGGGGTCTCCTTCACGATCGCGAAGGGCGAGACGCTCGGGCTGGTCGGCGAGTCCGGCTGCGGGAAGTCTCTCACGGGCCTCTCCATCATGCGGCTCGTCCCCGCTCCGAACGGCTACATCGCCGGCGGCTCCGTGACATTCAGCGGGCGAGACGTGCTGGCGATGGACGCGACGGAGCGCCAGCGCTACCGCGGCGGCGAGGTCGGCGTGGTCTTTCAGGAGCCGATGACCAGCCTGAACCCGGTGCTCACGATCGGGACGCAGCTTCGGGAGGCCATCACGCGCCACCAGGGCTTGGGACGCGCCGAGGCCAACGAGCGCGCGATCGAGGCTCTCCGCATGGTGGGCCTTCCCGACGCCGGCGACCGCCTCAGGCAGTACCCGCACGAACTCTCCGGAGGCATGCAGCAGCGCGTGATGATCGCGATGGCGCTCGCCTGCGAACCCGAACTCCTGATCGCGGATGAACCCACGACCGCGCTGGATGTCACGGTCGAAGCCCAGATCCTCGACCTGCTGCGGGACCTCCGCGCCCGGCTCGGGATGGCCATCCTCTTCATCACCCACGACCTTGCGGTGGTCTCCGAGATGGCCGACCGCGTGGCCGTGATGTACGCCGGGCAGATCGTGGAGACCGCGCCGACGACGACGCTCTTCGGCGACGCCCCTGTGCGCCATCCCTACACCGAACTGCTGCTGCGCTGCCGCCCCGGCCGCGCGAAACGCAACCAGAGGCTGGAGACCATCCGAGGGGTCGTGCCGCGACCCTCGGACTACCCCGCCGGCTGCCGCTTTCGCGAGCGCTGCCCCCGCGCCCGCGCGGAGTGCGAGACGACTCCCCCGTCCCTCGTCGAGGTCGGCGACGGCCACCGGATCGCATGCCACCTGTTCGCGCGCGCCGAGTCGCGACCGGCCGCCGTCGTGACGCCAACCACCACAGAGGCCTCGTCGCGGCGCGCCGAGGAGGAAGCTGAGCCGCTTGTCGAGGTGCGCGGTCTCACGAAGCACTTCCCGATCCGCAAGGGGCTCCTGAAGCGCGTGGTGGGGCAGGTCCGGGCCGTGGACGGCGTGGATCTCACGGTTCATCGCGGACGCACACTCGCTCTCGTCGGCGAGTCGGGCTGCGGGAAGACGACGCTCGGCAAGACCCTCATCCGACTGCTTCCGCCCACCGCGGGCAGCGTGTGGTTCGACGGGCGGGACCTGGCCGCGCTCGGGGAGCAGACCCTGCGCGAACTGCGTCGGCGCGTGCAGTTCGTGTTCCAGGACCCCTATTCGTCCCTCAATCCACGCATGATGGTGCGCGAGATCATCGCCGAAGGCATGCGCGTGCATGGCATCGGGACCTCCGACGCCGAGCGCGCGGACCGCGTCGCCGATCTCCTCAAACGCGTGGGCCTGCGCGAGGGGGCGGCCTCGTGCTATCCGCACGAGTTCTCCGGCGGCCAGAGGCAGCGCATCGGCATCGCCCGCGTGCTCGCCGTTGAGCCCGAGTTCGTGATCTGCGAC
>CAZCER010000436.1:0-4945 GCA_964497385.1 uncultured Armatimonadia bacterium
GAGGTCGGCGTTCCGGTGACCAACTACGGCCTCACGATCGCCTACAGCCTCGGGATCCTGGAGCGCGCCTTAAGCCCCTTTCCGGCCGCGCTCGAGGCCTACCGCGCCGCGGCTGCGGGTCGCCGACGATCTCCGAGCCTGTGACAGCGGTTTCCGCGCACACCGCGGTTGCGACGCCTGTGGAGATCCGCCCGAGATGCGATACGGCTGCGCGGAGCCCGGTGCGGCCGCTCTCAGACGTTGGCGACGCCAGGAAGCGCTTGCGTGACACGATGTGTGATTGTGGCGTGTATGCCTCCGATGCGTTCGGAAACTCCAAACGCGCCCCGAATCCCCCAAACGTGACGCCTCGAGCCCGCCGTCTGGAGCCGTGATCGCTATACTGCGTGCGTGAAGGTCGCGAAAGCAGGGCGGCGGCAGTGACCCCCATGCTCACGGTTGAGACGCGTTCTAGAGGCTCACGGCGAACGGACGGTCGCCGCCCGTACCGCGTGCTTCTGGTCGAGGACAACGATCGGGACGCGGAACTGGCGGCCCTGGCCATCCAGCAAGGCGGGGACGGCTTCGATGTGAGTCGCGTCGCGGACGGCGTCCGAGCCCTCGAGTTCTTGCGCGCCCGCGGCGCCGACGGCGCGCCCTCGGTCGACCTCGTGCTTCTCGATCTCAACTTGCCGCGCATGAATGGGCTGGAGGTGCTGCGCCGGATGGCGGCCGCGGGCGACCTCGACGGGTGCGCGGTTGTCGTTCTGACAACCTCCGACACGCGCTCCGACGCCCTCTCCTCCTATGAAGCCGGCTGCAACTGCTTTGTCACCAAGCCACTTAGCCCGGATCAGTTCATGACCACCGTCTCCGAGGTGGTTCGCCTCTTCCAGCGCTTGCAAGGCAGGGACTGAGCCCGCTCCAAGCATGCCCTGATAGCCGTGGACGGCGCCGACGAGGAGGAGCGGGCGAGCACACCCGCGAAGAATCGCGCGGGTGTTCACCCATGCTGAGAGCGATCATAGCGGACGATGACAACCGGTTCGTCGACGTACTGACCGAGGTTCTCAACGCCACGGGACGGGTCGAGATTGTCGCGCGCGCCGACAACGGCGCACGGTGCCTTGAGCTGCTCGAAACTCAGGGCGCGGATCTGCTGCTCCTCGACGTCGAGATGCCCGGGGTGAGCGGCGTCGAGGTCGCCGAGATGGTGGTCCAGTCCGAGAGCCCTCCGCTCATTGTCTTCATCACCGGCCATGACGAGTACGCGGCTAAGGCTTTCGACCTCCGAGCGACCGACTACATCGTCAAACCTGTGGACCTAGACGCCTTCCCCGCGCGCATCGGCGACATGCTGGACCGGGTGGAGGCGAACCTGGGCGACCGCGACGTCGCCATCCGCGGGCTCCGCGACCGGATCGGGGCGATGTCGCAGCGGCTGGACCGGCTCGAAGGCGGCATGGCCCGCACCGTCCGCGGCAGGCTGCCCCTGAAAGACTACGATGAGGGCACCCTGGTCTTGGTGCCGACCGCGGAGATCAGCCATGTCGCCCGGCATGGCCGGCAAGTCCGCGTGCATGCGGGCAAGCGGGTCTATCGGACGAACCACAGCATCGAGCGCCTGGCCGACCGATTGGCGCCCGAGGGCTTCGTCCGGGTGAGTTCGGGCGCACTCGTGAACCTCCATTACGTGAACCACATGATCCCCAATGGCGACGGGTCGTACGACGTGACCCTGTCGGATCCCGCGCAGACCGTGCTTGTCGCCTCGCGCGCTCGCTCGCGGGACCTCCTCAGGTTGCTTCAGGTCTAGTCGGCGCCCCGTCGCGCGGGGGCCGTGCTGTAAGGAGAGGACGGCGACGACCGGCATGCGCAGGACGCGTCTCGTGCGCGACACGGGCCAGGGCGCACAAGGCTCGGCCGCGCACGACTCCGCCGGGCTCGATCTCCTCGGGCTGGTGCTGGCGGCGCCCGAGCCCGCCTTCGTCCTCGATCCGCTCTCGCGGCGGGCCCTCTGCTGGAACGAGTCCTTCATCCGCCTGTCGCGTCTGGAGGACGACGGTGCGGAGGACCTGGACCCGTTGGCCGCGTGCCTGGCCCCCGTCGATGTGGACGCGGTGCTGCGGCTGGCGCTCTCGGCATGGACTGAGCCGGCCCCGGAGTTCGACGCGCCCCTTGTTCGCGGCGACGGCTCCACCTTGCTCGCGCGATGGCGGCTCGCGCCTCTGCCCCACGCTCCTCCGCTCGTTCTGGTGACCTACCGTGGACCGGCGCCCCGGTCAGCGGCTCGAGGCGACACGCTGGCCCGGCGCGCGCTGCTGGTCCGCGAGAGGGTGCGGCAGCTTCGTTGCCTGTACGGCCTGACGGATCTGCTCGACGCGCCGGACGCATCGCTCGAGGAGATCCTCCAGGGGGCCGTCGATACTCTCCCGGAGTACTGGCCGAGCCCGGAGCGGACCACGATTCGCGTCCGGTTGGGCGACCAAGAGCATCGCACAACGGGCGATCGCGCGGGCGCCGCGCCATGGATTCTGGCCGCCCCGATCCTGGTGAACGGTGAACCGGAGGGCCGCATCGAGGTGCGCCGAGCCCGCTCGGGTCAGCCCGGCGAGGAGAGCCCGTTCGGCGACGAGGACCGCGCGCTGATCGAGGGGCTGGCCCGTCGCTTGGGACGCATCATCGAGCGTCAGCGCCTGCAACGCGCGCTCCGCTTCACTCGGTTTTCGATCGACAGCGCGCGGGACGCGATCCTCTGGGTGGACCTGGACTCCACGCTGTTGCTCGACGTGAACGAGGGCGCCTGCCGGCTGTTCGGCTACTCGCGCGAGGAACTGCTCGAGAAGCGGCTTACCGATCTGGACCCATGGACGCCGGTCGAACTCGTGCGCGGCATGGCGGAGAGGATCCTCGAGCACGGGACGGACCGCAACGAGGTGGTCGCCCTGACCAAGGGCGGGAAACGGGTCCCGCTGGAGGTGGACAGCACCCTCGCCGAGTTCGACGGTCGGGAGTTCGTCTGCTCGATCGCTCGCGACATCACCGACCGCAAGCTCGCCGAACGCGAGGTCCGGAAGTTCCGCGCCATCGCCGAGCACGCCCCGTACGGCGTCGCGATCCTGGATGGGGCGGGACGGTACCAATACGTGAACCAGGCGTGGGGCGACCTCCTGGAGTGCGACCCCGAGGAACTGCTTGGCCGGCGCTGGTCCGAGGGGCAACCGGAGGACGTCCGCGCGGACGGCGAGGCGCTCTTGGAGGCCGTGCGCGGTCACGGCGCCCCGACAGCGCGAGAGGTGCTGCTTGGGCGGAGAGGCGGTTCGCGGCGTCCGGTCCTGGCAACAGCCTGTCTGGTGCCGTCCGAGGACGAGGGTGAGGGCTTCATCGCCGCCACCCTCACCGACATCACCGACCTCAAGGAGGCGCAGCGTCATCTCGCCTACACGAACGACGAACTGACGCGCTCGAACCGTGAGTTGCAGCAGTTCGCGTACGTGGCCTCGCATGACTTGAAAGAGCCGCTTCGCTACATCGCGAGCACCGCGCACCTGCTCCGGCTCCGACATGGCGACAGCCTCCCCGACGGGGCGAAAGACCTACTGCAGGACATCAACGCCGGCGTGCACCGGATGGCCCACCTGATTGACGACCTCCTCGCGTACTCGCGCGTGGGTCGCGCCGAACTCCGTCTGGGACCGGTGGACGTCGCGTCCTCGGTGCGCAGGGCCATGGAGAACCTGGCCTCGGCGATCGAGGACGCCGGCGCCCGCATCGTGACCGAAGAGAGCCTGCCGGTCGTGCACGCCGATGAGGAGCAGATGGTCTTGCTCCTTCAGAACCTAATCGCGAACGCCGTCAAGTTCCGGGGCGAACACGCGCCGGAGGTCCGGATCTCCGCCGAGCGCGCCGACGAGGGGTGGGTGGTCACCGTCCGAGACAACGGCATCGGCATCGAGTCCTGGAACCTGGAGCGCATCTTCGAGATGTTCCAGCGCCTGCACGCGACCGAGGAGTACGCGGGCTCCGGGATGGGGCTCGCCATTTGCCGTCGCATCGCGGAACGTCAGGGCGGACGGATCTGGGCGGAATCGGTGGTCGGTGAAGGCGCGGCGTTCCACGTCCTCATTGGTGACGCGCCGCAGGAATCCGCCCCCTAGCCGAGAGGGCCGGCCCGAAGGCCGGCCCTCAGCTTGGCAAGCCCGGCCGCCCAAATGTGGTCACGCCGAACGAGGCGCGCCCCCCGCGGTCTGGTCGTGGGCGTCGGGTTTACCGTTCGCCTCCGCGGTCTCGGCTGGACGCGGGGCTGAGCATTCCAGCACGGCGTCGAGGTCGAGCAGGATCACGAGACGCGAGCGCTCGCCTTCCCCTTGAGTGCGTCCGATGCCCAGCGTCAGGTTCGAGTCGGACTCGGTCGTGAGGGGCGACGGAGGTTCGATCGAGTCCGCGTCCAGATCGCGCACCTCATCGACGGAGTCGACGATGAGGCCGACCGACGCGCGCCGTGCCTCGATGACGATGATGCGCGTCTCCCGGGTCGGCTCAGCCGTCGGGTGTCCCAGACGCTCGCGCAGGTCGACGACCGGGATGATGCGGTCCCTCAAGCTGATGATGCCTTTCACGGCCGCCGGCGAACTCGGAACGGTGGTGACCGTCTCGTACCGGATGATCTCCCGGACTGCGGTTACCGGGACTCCGTACTGCTCGTCCCCGAGAGCGAACAGGACCAACTGCAGATCCGAGTCCAACCCCGGGAGCCCGAGCGCCAGTGCTGTGGACGTCATGATGGTGACTCCCTTCTCGCCGCACCTACACGCGGAAGCGGCACACGGCGCCGTGCAACTCCGTGGCGGAGGACGCGGCCTCCTCGGAGGACGCGGCGATCTCCTCGACCCCAGCGGAGAGTTCCTCGGCTGCGGCGGAGGCCTGTTCGGCCGCGGCCGCCGCCTCCTCGGAGATCGCCGCCACC
>CAZCER010000437.1:0-4929 GCA_964497385.1 uncultured Armatimonadia bacterium
ACGCCGATGGACCTCTCCGTGGCGAGCGAAGGCGGGTTCCGTCTCTGGTGCTGCCCCCCGTCGGCCGGCCTCGAGCGGCCGGCCGCACTGCGGCGCGAGGCGGGCTTCTGGCTGGTCGGACGCGGCTTCCAGGGGCTCTATCTACCTTACTGGCGGGCGTTCGGCGATCCCACCAACGACTTCGACGCTCCCGCGAAGGACATGATGCTCGCCTACCCGTCCCCCGCGGGCCCGATCCGCACGGTGCAGTGGCTAGCCGCGCAGGAGGCGATCTTCGACCTCCGGTACCTCGCGACCGCCGAGCGGATCATCGCCGAGCACGACGCCGCGGGCCGGGGCGGATTCGGCGCCCGAGGGGGCGCGAACCACCCGGCCATCCTCCGCCTCGAACGCGCCCGCGCCTGGGCGCTCGGAGGGGCGGAGCCCGAGGACGCCCGCGCGGAACTCCATGCGGCGATCGCGGCCGCATGCGACGCGTTCGGGCTGTAACGGCGCTCTCGGAACCGGCCGAAGGGGTGTGCGCGTGCGCGGGGAATCCTCACCTGGGACGGCCGGCGAGAGGAGCCCGCATGGAGAGACAGGAGATCATCGCGATCGCCCGCTCGATTGTCGAGGCCGGGCGGCCGTTTGTTCTCGCGACCGTGGACGCGTCGGGCGCTCCCCGGGTCCGATGGATGGGCGGGCTCGTGCTCGAGCCGCCGCTCACCCTCTACATGCCCGCGGGAGTCGCGTCGCGGAAGATGACGCAGATCCGGAACAGCCCGCTCGCACAGCTCCTTCTCAACAGCGAGGACCTCTCCCGCGTGGTCACGCTCGATGGCGAGTGTCAGATCGTCGAGGACCCCGAGGCGCGAAGACGCGTGTGGGACGCTCTCCCCAGCTTGGGCGGCTACTATGCGGGCCCGGCCGATCCGACGTTCGGGGTCATCCGGTTCGAGCCCCGACGGATCGAGTTGCTCATGGCGCGCGAGCACGGCCAAGTGCCCCTCGTGGCTGAGCTGTAAGCGCCGCCAGCCGCGCGGCGGTTGGAGACGGAGGCCGTTGTGACGAGTCGGAAGCTCGTGCTCATCGGCGCGGGAAGCGTCAGCTTCACGCGCGGACTGATCGCCGACGTGCTGCTGGGTCTGTGCGCGGAGGGCTCGGAGTGGACCATTGCCCTTGTGGACATTGACGGGCCCGCCCTCCGCGTGGCCGAGGGGCTCGCGCGGCGCATGATCGAAGCGCGCGACGCGCCGGTGACCGTCGAGGCGTCGCTCGATCGCCGGGACGCGCTGCCGGGCGCGGGGTTCGTCGTGTCCACGATCGGCGTCGGCGGGCGCCGAGCCTGGGCGAACGATGTGGAGATCCCACGGGCTCACGGAGTGTTCCAGCCTGTTGGCGACACGGTCATGGCCGGCGGGATCTCGCGCGCGCTCCGGCAGATTCCGCCCAGTCTCGCGATCGCGCGCGACGTGCGGGAACTCTGCCCGGACGCGTTTCTCTTCAACTACGCGAACCCCATGGCGGCGATCTGCAGGGCGGTGGGCAGAGCGACGGACCAACCGATCGTGGGGCTCTGCCACGGCGTTCAGGGCACGCTGCGGTATCTTGCCGACGTCGCCGGGGTCGCGTACGAGGAGATCGGCTCCTTGTATGTGGGCATGAACCACCTCACATGGATCACGCACCTCACCCACGCCGGCGAAGACCTGTGGCCGCGCGTGCGGGAGGGGCGCGCCGCCCTTGACCCCATGGACAACCCGTTCTCGTGGGAGCTGTTCGACAGCTACGGGGCGTTCCCGGCGGTTCTCGACCGGCATGTTAGCGAGTTCTTCCCCGAGTGCTTCCCCGGAGGCGACTACTATGGGCGCAAGCTCGGACTCGAGGCGTTCGACATCGACGGGGTCATCCACTCGGGCGACGATCACTTCGAGCGCATGGCGGCGCAGGCTGAGGGCCGGCTCGCTCTCGATGAGAGCGTGTTCGCGCGCGAGGCCGGGGAGCATGAAGCGCTGATCCCCATCATCGCCTCGATCCGGAGCGATGCGCGGGATGTCTTTCCGATGAACGTCCCGAACCGGACCGTGGCGGGCGTTCCGGAGGGGTTCGTAATCGAGACGCCGGTCGCGGCCTCCGGGGCCGGATGCTTGCCGCTGAATCTGCCGCCCGTCGGACCAGGCGTCCTCGCCACGGTCTGCGAGGCGCTCTATGGTGTGGAGATCACCGTCGAGGCGGCGCTCACGGGCGACCGCGACCTCGTCACGCAGGCTCTGTTGTACGACCGCTGCGTCACGTCACGGCGGGCTGCGATAGCGCTGGCGGACGCGTTGATCGAGGCGAACAGGGAGCATCTGCCGCAGTTCGAGTGAACTTCGGCCGGACGTTGGTGCGGAAGGGGAGCAGGCAACCATGCAGTGGATGCGCGTAGCTTCGGGGATTGGACTTCTCGTGCTGGGCCAAGCGTCGGGTGCGGCCTCCAGCGCCTGGACGAACGCCCTGCGACCCACCGGGCCGCTCGGCTCGGAGATCACTCTCGCGCGCGGTGGGACGACCGAGTACTCGATCGTCATCCCGGAGGCGCCTACGACGCAGGATCAGAAGGCCGCCGAGGATCTCGCGCTCTGGCTCGGCGAGATGACCGGGGCCGAGTTCCGGATCGCGGCCGACTCGGAGCCGCCCCGCCCCAAGGAACTCTGCATCGGCCGAACGAGCCGCCTTGCCGACGCCTACGGACCCGACGCGGCCCTTGGGGACCTCGGAGAAGACGGCTACGCGATTCTCCAGCAGGGGGAGAGGCTCTTCCTTCTGGGCGGTCGCGGCCGCGGCCCCATCAACGCCGTGTACGCGCTCCTCGAGGAGGACCTCGGCCTGCGCTGGTACACGCCGGAGGCGACGCGCATTCCGAACCGCCCCACCGTCGTCTTCCGCCCCGCGCTTCGTCGCTACACCCCGCAACTCCGGATCCGCGACCCCTTCTACAAGGCGGCGTTCGACGGAACCTGGTCTCTGCGGAACCGCACGAACGCTCCGTCGGCGCCGGTGCCGGCCGAGTGGGGCGGGAACGTCAGCTACGCGCTCTTCGTGCACACCTTCCATACGCTGGTTCCGCCGGACCAGTACTTCGACGAGCACCCGGAGTACTACATGATGACCGCGGACGGCGCCCGGAACCCGCACCAGCTCTGCACCACGAACCCGGAGACCATCCGCATCGCCACCGAGAGCGCGCTTCGGATCCTTCGCGAGCACCCGGACGACGAGATCATCTGCGTCTCGAAGACCGACGGCGGAAACACCTGCGTCTGCCCGAACTGCAAGGCCCTGGATGACGCCGAAGGCACGAACTGCGCGGCGCTGCTCTATCTGGTGAACCGCGTCGCCGAGGCGGTCGAGGCGGAGTTCCCCGACGTGACCGTGACGACGCTCGCCTACCTCGAGACCGTGAAGCCCCCGAAGACGATGCGCCCCCGCGAGAACGTCGCGATGCGCCTCTGCACGGACAACTGCATGTGGGCGCACCCCTTCACCCCGGCGCGCGAGATCGATGCGTTCCGCGACGCGATGGAGGGCTGGGCGGCCATCCACGACCAGATCCACATCTGGGACTATTGCGTGAACTTCAGCCACTACACCGCCCCGATGCCCAATATGGACGCGATCACGGACAACATCCGGTACTTCGCGGCCCACAACGCGACGGGAGTCATGGAGCAAGGCGCCTATCAGAGCGTAGGGGCCGAGCGCGACGCACTGCGCTCATGGGTCTTCGCGAAGCTGCTGTGGGACCCGACTCTCGACCTTCGCGCCCTCGAGCGCGACTTCATCGTCGGGTACTTCGGCCGCGCGGCCGGCCCGATCCTCGAGTACAACGATCTCCTGCGCGCCGCCGGCGAGGAGCACGCCGAGAGCCTGGCGTCGCCCGAAGGCGGGATCCGCTACGCCATGGACAGCCCGTTCCTCTCCGACGACTTCCTGACAAGAGCGGTCGAGCTGTACGACCGCGCGGAGGCTCTCGCGGACACGCCCGGGCTGCGCGCCCGCGTCGAGCGCGACCGCATCCCAATCATGTACGTCCAACTCTGTCGCGGGCCCGAGTATGTCGGCCCCGGGTACGGGGCCCTCATCGACCGCTTCGAGCGCATCGCGCAGGAAGTCGGGCTGGAGCACATCTACGAGGGTCCGCCCGACGCGGCCGCGAGAATCGCCGAGTGGCGCAAGGCTGTGGCTCCGTGACGGCCCCGCCTCTCCAAACGGGGCGCCGCGTCCTCGACAGCGTGCCGCGCGTGCGTTTCTACGACGGATCGCGCTGCCCCGAGGACTTCCCGTTTCCCTCCTGCGTGCGGGCGGCGCTGGAGTTCCTCGAAGACGACCTCGGTTGCGCGCACGTGAGACCGACCAGCGGGCATCGGTTGACGCAGTGCGCCTATGCGCACCTCACCGCGACCTGCGGCATCGCGTTCAGTCTTCTCTGGAACCCGGACAAGTGGGATCCCGGCAACACCGGCGTCACCGCCGTCTGCGACGACCCAGTGGCGGCCATTGGGCGCGCCTTCGCTTCGGTCGGCCGCGAGTGCACGGTTCTCGGCAACGCCGAGACGCCCTATGGCGGTACGGAGTGGGAGGCGTTCGCGGCCCGACACACCCCCGAGGACGAGATGCGCGGGGCGATCATCCTGAGCGTCCGGGACCACGCGCGACCGGTGTTGGCCCTTGGCGTCGTGGGGCCGCCCGAGTGCTGCCTCGTAACCGGGTACGATCGCGGGGGCGAGGCGCTCGTCGGCTGGAGTTACTTCCAGGAGGCGGACGACTGCCGGGAGGGCCTCTCGATCGAGCCCGACGGCCAGTTCCGCCGGACCGGCTGGTACGCGAACACGCCGGCCGTCATCCTGATCGGGGAGCGGCCCCCGGAGCCTGACGCGGGTGATGTCCGCCGCACGACTCTCGAGTGGG
>CAZCER010000438.1:0-4923 GCA_964497385.1 uncultured Armatimonadia bacterium
CCTTCCTGAACCTCTCGCCGACGCACGCGATCGTCACCAACATGGAGGCTGACCATCTCGACCAGTACGGAGGCTTCGACGCGATCCGCAGCGCCTTCGGCCGCTTCGTGGAGAAGCTGCCGGTCGAGGGCGTCTGTGTGCTCGGCGTGGATTCGCACCCCGTCGCGGCGCTTACGCCCGCTTCGGCCCGCCGCGTGACGTACGCCGTGGACGCCGAAGCCGACTACCGCGCGCGCGACGTGCGAATCGACGAGGCCGGCGCGCGCTTTGCGATCGAGCCGCCTTCGGGCCCCTCGGTTCCGGCGCGCGTCCCCTATCCAGGCCGCCACTACGTCGAGAACGCCCTGGCGGTGTTCGCCATGGCCTGCGAACTCGGCGCGCCCGCGGAGAGCGTCCTCGCGACCATCGCGGGCTTTCAGGGCACGGCCCGTAGGTTCGACCGCTTGGGCAGGTTCCAGGGCGCGGAGATCATCGACGATTACGCTCACCATCCGAGCGAGGTCCTGGCTACGGTGCACGCGGCGCGGACGGTGGCCCGCGGGCGGCTCATCACCGTGTTCCAGCCCCACCTCTACACCCGAACGTACTTCCTGCTCGACGACTTCGCGAGCGCTTTCGGCGAGCCGGACGTCGCGATCATCACCGAGATCTACGCCGCGCGTGAGGAGGCGAGCGCCGCGCCCGTGACCGGCGCCGACTTGGCCGAGCGCGTCGCCAAGAATCGCCACGGACGCGTCAGCCGCTTCTGCCCGACGCTCGACGACGTCCGCGCGGCGCTTCTCGAGATCGCGCGGCCAGGGGACACCATCCTTCTCATGGGCGCCGGATCGATCCGGGGGCTCTCCGAGCGGCTGGCGGCCGAAGGCGGGGGTGCGCCATGAGACGGCACGCGGTGCGCAACCAGCCGCCTGCGCGCGGCGAGACGCGGAGAGGCGCCGCGCGGCGCCCGGCGCGCGCTCGGTCGCGGCTTCGGGCGTTCCTCGGTCTGCTCTTCGCCGGCGCCGCCGCTTACGCCCTGTTCGCGGGGCCCGTCTTCCGGATCCAGCGGATCGAGGCCGACGTCCCTGAGGAGTGTCGGCCCCTGGTGGAAGACGGCGCGCCGTTGGGGCGCAATCTGTTCCTGTTTCCTTGCGAGGCGCTCCGTGAGTCTGTGGCGCGTCATCCCATCGTGGCGAGCGTCACCGTGACGCGCGTGCTTCCGGACACCCTGCGCGTCGTCGCGGAGCCTCGCGTCGCGTGCGCCAGGATCCGACTCCCGCTGGGCGACTTCGACATCGACCGGAACGGCGTGATCTTCCGCGCGGCCGCCGCCGGGGACGCCCCGTTGCTCGTCGGCGCCGACGCGGTGGGGGCGCTTGGAGGCGTGGTTGACGCGGAGGTCATGGAGGCCGTCGCGCCGTGGCTCGACGCCCTTCCGCGCTACGCCCTGCCGCCGGTCTCGAAGATCCACTACCTCGGGGGTCGGAAGTGCAACCTCGCCTTGGCGGACGGCCGCTTGGTGAAGCTCGGCCGAGCCGAGGACGTGGAACTCAAGCTCGCGGCCGCCGAAGCGCTCCTTGCAGGGCCGGCGCGGGGAGCCGAGTATGTGGATATGGAAGTAACCAACGCCGGAGTGATCGGACATCGGCGCCCCGAACCCGCTGTTGCGGCCGCTCCCGCCGCGCAGGAGCCCTCGGGAGCGCTCGATCCGACGGCAACCGCCGTCGAGGGCAAGGAGTCGGTCCCGTCCGAGGCTCCTTCGAAACAGGCGTCGGTCTCGTGAGCGCGTGCAGACGAAAGGGGGCGGCCCGATGACTTCCGAACTCGTGGTGGGGATCGACGCGGGCACCACCAAGGTGTGCACCGTGGTGGGTGAGACCTTCCTCGGTCGCGACTCCATGGACGTTCTGGGCGTGGGGCTCGCCCCGAACGCCGGGATGGCCCGGGGCAACGTCGTCGACCCGCACCTCGTCGCCGAGGCGGTTCGCTCGAGCGTCAGCGCCGCGGAGAGCATGGCCGACGTCACCGTCTACGACGCCCTCGTAGCGATCGGCGGAGACCACCTCGCGTGCCAGACGGAGATCGGTTCTCACGAACTCGCCAAAGGGCAGGTCACCCAGGAGGCCATCGACGCCGCCGTCCGCCACGGCTCAAACGTGAACCTCCCCCTAGGGCGCGACGTCTTCCACATCTCCCCCTGCGAGCACTCGGTCGACGGGCGCCGCGGGCCCACCGACCTGCTGGGCGCGTCGGGCAAGCACCTGCAGGTGGACCTCCTTGTCGTGACCGGCGCCACGGCCGCGCGACGCGAACTCGAGGAGTGCGTGAAAGCGGCCAACGTGGAGCCGCGCAACTACGTCATCAACACGATCGCCGCAAGCCGCTCCTGCCTCACCGAAGAGGAGCGCCAGACCGGCGTCGTTTTGGTCGACCTCGGCGGCGGGACCACGCAAGTCGGCTTCTTCCGACACGGCGCCCTGGCGCACGCCGGCGTCATCCCCCTCGGGGGGCTCACGATCACCCGCGACATCGCCGTCTGCCTCGGCACGACCGATGAAGACGCCGAGCGTCTGAAGATCACGAACGGATACGCCTCAGCGGACTTCGGCGACGCCGAGCGCGAGGTGGAGTTCCGCGACGCGGACACGGGCGAACTGCGCTCGGCGCCGCACAAGATGCTCTGCGAGATCATCGAGGCCCGAGTCGAGGAGATCCTGGATCTCGCTCGGGAGCGGCTGATGCGCTCCGGATGCCTCTCCTCGGCGCCGTGTGGAATCGTGCTCGCGGGCGGCGGCGCGGGGCTCCGCAGCGTTTCCGACGTCGCGCGCCTCAAGTTCGGCGGCATGCTCGTGCGGCGGGCCGAGCCTCTGGGCGTGGGGATCGGCCGCGAGGGGCTGGAGAACCCGGGGACCCTGACCGCGCTCGGGCTCGCGCTGCACGCCGCGGAACTCGCCCGACAGGGCATCGAGCGCCGCAAGGCGGCCGGACCGATCCGCAACTTCATCCAGTCTCTGAAAGAGACGGTTGGCATCCGACGGTAAAGCACCCGCGGGCGCCCGGGGCCGGCGCCTGCACGAGGGACACGGAGAGAGAGGTGGACGAGAATGGCGCGCGCCAAGATGGACAACGCCTGCAAGCATCTCGTATCGAAGGGCGAGAATGAGGTCCTCTCGCGCGGGAGTCGCGTGCCCATGGTTGTGAGCGACAAGGGCTTCGAGTGCGCCCTGGGCAAGTTCCCGCCGTCCAAAGTGGGCCCCAAGAAGTGCGTGGCCCGCAAGCGCGAGTGCTTCGAGGAGCGCACGGACGACGACGAGTCGGAGGCCAAAGAGGCTCCGGCCGAGGAAGCCAAGCCCGAGGAGTAGCGCGGGACGCGATCACGGGCGGGGGCGCGTCGAACACGCGTCCCCGCCCGTGTCACATCCGCACTTCGACGGTGTTCGCATCCTCGCGTGCGACGGTCAGCGGCGCGGTCACCACCCTCGCACCCGTCTCCACCGTCACCTCGTAGTCCCCGAAGAAGCCTCGGAATCGCGCCTCCCCGCGGTCGTCCGTCTTCAGGTCCTCAGCCGTCCACCACTCGCCCTTGATAAGCCCCATGAGCCGGTCGTACGCGGGCTTCGGCGTCATGTCCTCGCGGATGAGCCCCGCCGGCGCCCCCATCCAGGCGAAGCGGTCCGAGAGGTCCCACCAGGTGATCGCCTCGACCGCAGGATGGCTGAACAGCACCGTGTAGAACTCGGCGACCGCGTCCGCCTGGGCCGCCTCCCCCTCCGGAGTGCTCCCGCCCCAGGTCTCCCCGTCCCTCGTTCCGCTCACGATGGTCGTCTCAGTGAAGTGAAGCGGCGCGCCGAACTCCGCGAAGCGCTCGCAGACCTCCCAAGTGAACTCGGGCGCCCAAACGCGGCCGTGCATGTGGCTTTGGATCCCGATCACGTCGTAGAGGCGCTCGCCCTCCTCGTCCACGAGTTGAGCGATCACGTCGGCGTAGGCCTGATCGGTGCGGTAGTCGTTGATCAGCAGCGTAGCATCGGGGTTCGCCGCACGCGCCAGGCGGAACGGCTCCCGCGCGAAGGGGATCCGCCCCAAGCGGCGCCAGGCGTCGGTCACGCGGTTCTCGAAGCGGAAGGGGTCGGCGGCTTCGTTCACCACGTCCCAGCGGTCGATGAGCCCCGCGAAGCGGGTGACGCAATCGGTGACCCGGGCGTCCGAAAGACGCGCCGTCTCGGCGGGGTCCTCCGGCAGCCAGTCGGCCGCCGCGTAGTTCCAGACGAGCGGATGGCCCTTCGTCGTGACCGCGTTCTCGGCGCACCACCGGGCCACCGCTTCTCTCGACGCATGCTTGGGCATACCCGGCTCGGACTCGTAGTCCCACCAGTAGAACGGGAGCGTCGCGTAGTTGAGCAGCGCCGTGAAGCGGTCGCGATAGGCCTGAGTCAGCCCCTCGTCCCACTGCTCCCACCCGAAGATGTTCGCCCCGAAGAGGAACGCGTGCCTGACCTGGCGGACTGACGCCCGCGCGTCCCGGATGGGGTTCCCATCCGCGTCCACGACGCGTACGGTCGCCTCCGCCTTGCGGAGGAGGTCGATCCGCTCTTGGGCGCCCTGGAGGATCTCCTCGCGGGTGAGGGGTTGGGCGGCGGCCCCCATCTGAATCAGTCCGGCCGCAAGAGCGAGCAGCGGGACGGTCCCTGCCTGCATGGCGCACCTCCTGGAGGGCCTTTCGGCGTGCGGCGCGCAATCCCTCGCCGAGGACCGGCCCTACGAAGCGCTCTCCACCCACAGATCGTGAGGCGGCACGCCGAGCGCGTGCGCCCTGCGACGGAACGCCTGGTCGAGGTCCACGCGGTACTGATCTCCCAATCGGACGACGCGCTCCCCGCCGTTGTCGGGGATGTGGAACAGCACCGGCACGTCGCCCGAGTGCGAGAGAATCAGCTCCCGCAG
>CAZCER010000439.1:0-3967 GCA_964497385.1 uncultured Armatimonadia bacterium
TCCCTATCAGCCGTGAGCGCCCCGACCGGCCTCCAGTTCGCATCGCACAGCACAGCCTCGCGGCCCTCAGAGATCACGAGGTACTGCCCTGGCCGGATCTCCCCACCGAAGGCAATCTCGCGGCCGCCGATGGTGAGGATCGGGTCCGCGAGAGGCGCCCCGGCCGTGGGCGACGCGTGTATGGTGACAGACGGCGTCTGCTCGCCATACGGGTTCTCGAGCTGCCACTCCGAGATGGCCGGCTGGCCGGGCTGGATCGCACCGTCGGGGTAGCGGAACATGATGAGCCGGGTGGGATAGAGCGTCCAGCCGCCCGCGTCGCTCGCCTCCAGGCGCCACTCGGAGTCCATGCCTCGCAGGCGTTCGCGCTGGTCGGCGGTGAACGCGCCGGCATGGCGAGCGGCCTCCCACTCCCGCATGGCTCGGAGCATCCCGGGCGTCTGGCCGTTGGCCGTCATCTCGTCGAGGCTTGTCGAGAGCGCGAAGCCGGCATCGAAGCCTGCGGCCTTGGAGAGCACCCACTCCATGTCGGCGAGACTCGTGGCGGGTATGTCACCGGACGCGAGCCGAAGCTGGAACCAACCGAGCATCTTCGGGAAGAGGTTGCGCTCGAAGTAGTCCTGGTTCTGGAACCGGTACTCCGTCATACCCTCGCGCATGGCGTGTCCCCAGGGCTCGCCCCAATTCATGCGCGTGTGGATATGCCAGAGGTAGTGCAGGAGGTTGCTCGCGTCGCTGATCGTCTCGCGCTCCCAGCCTCGGTAGCAGTCCTCGACGAACGTGTTCCGGGGCCACTCGCCGTAGCCGTACTGGGACAGGCCCTCGAGCCCGTCGAAGGAGATCTGCGCGAGGTCCGCCGCGTTGAAGAGATCAACGAGGCGTGCCACCATCTCATCGGCCATTCCGTTCTCGATGCCGGGAAAGAGCGTGCGGTAGGCATGATCGGCGAGGTGTCCGATGTCCGCGCCGGCGTCATGAGCGGAGGCCGTTGTGCCGAAGGCTCCGCGCTTGCAGTCCAGAAGGCGCCAGGGCTCGGCCTCGGAGACCGAGCCGTACTGGATGAGTTCCGTCCCGAGGATGGCCGCTCCGAGCGTTCCGCGTTCGCGAAAGCCGGCAGGGTCAGCGATGGGGATCTCGGTCGCGTCGGCGGCCACGGCGGCGGTGAGGGCGCTCGTACCCCACCGCGCCAGGCGCGGATCCGGCGCCGGAGTCACATAGGGGTCATTCGTTGTGATGAACGCGGTCAGGGTGTGAACACCGAGCCCGACTCCGCGAGCGGACGCTCGGCGGGAGCACTCCGCGAGGCCTGCGTCACCGTTCGGGAACTGGCCCGGATCAAGCTCGAAGCGCCCCCACGTGCGGAAGGGCCCCGGATGGTAGAGGACGTCGACCCCGGCCTCGAGCGTGCGGTCGACCGCCTCGTCGATGCTCGCCTCTCCGAACGGGCAGATCAGGTACGACCGCGTGGCCGCGCGGGAGGTCTTGAACCACTCACCTTCCCACATCGGGTGCGGGAGACCCTCGGCGACCTCGATCTGTCCGATGCGCTCGAGCGCCCCCGGCGCGGGACAGCCGAAGAGCGCGATCGCCGACCCGATCACCCCGCCCTCGCGCTCGACGGTGTAGGCCTGGACGGAGCTGCCGGAGGCGGTCGGTGTCGCGGCTTGGCCTCGGCCAACGGCTCCGAGCCGCTCAGGAGACAGCCCGCCGATGGTTTTCGCGTTCAGCGCCTGGATGCCGAGGGCGTACTCGGCATCGCGCACGACCCCGACCGTCTCTCCGATCGTGACGCCGATCGTCGTCTGAAACGGGCCCCACTCCCAGATGTCGGGCAGCGGGCCGTCGACGGCCAGCAGTTCGAATCGCAGGTGTGACGGGCGCGCCGTAACGCCGACTGTGGCCGTGCAGTCAGCGCCGGCGAACTCGAGCGTGAGTTGGCCTGCATCCGGCTCCCAGCGGACCGCCGTCGGGGTGAAGCGAGTGTCCCCGACGCGGATCGCGGCGAGCGGGGAGGGGACCTCGCGCGCGAGGTAGTCGACTCCCGCGCCGGATCGGAGCGCGAGAAGAGCGCCTGAGGCATCCAGGTCGAGAGAAAGGTCGTCGGTCGAGAGGGTCAAGGTCGCTGCCTCCTGTGCACAGCCAACGCCAGCGCCGCCCAGCGTGAGCAGCACGGTGAGAAGAGCGGCGTAAGGTGCTCTGAGCAACGGTTACTCCCCCTTGCGCGCGTTGTCCCAGTCGGCGTCGAGCGTAGCGAGCAGCTTCGTGGCGTCCCGCTCCCCCGCGACGATCTCCTGCACCACGCGCATCATGGACATCTCCATGCCCGCTGGCCACTTGTCCGAGCAACTCCGCCACGCGCCGGCGGCGCCGCCGTAGGTGGCGTAGTTCTCGGCCATGTTGTCGTACAGGGCTTGGGCCTGAGGCCAGTCGCTCTTCGGGCCCGTGACCGGGCTGTCGATGCGGTTGTCGAGCATGGCCTCGCCGTTGAGGTAGAGCTGATAGACGTCGGGATCGTAGAAAGCATCGAGCACGGCAACCGCCTTCTCGTACTTCTCGCCCTCGGCGGCGGATGAGGAGATGGCCCAGCCGGACTGGCCGCCCGTGTTGGTGATGAAGCGGGGTTCCTTGCCCTCCGCCGCGGGAAGCGGCCAGTACTCGACCGGGAAGCTCACTTGGTTCGCTTCGATGTCGCCGCCGATCCAGCAGCCCATGATCCAGGTCGCGGCTTTGCCGCCGTAGAAGTCCCGTTGCTCCTCGTTGTAGCCGTCGCTCAGCGCTCCCTCGAGCGCGAACTGACTGACGAGTTCGATCATCCACTCCATCGATCGCCGGGCTTCCGGGTCGCTCGCGAATGTGACCTCACCGGCGTCACGCCGCTGCGTCCAGGAGGGCGCGGCGGGATCGACCTCGTAGTCGTACATCGTCATCTGGAACATGCCGGTCAACGGGCAGGCCGCCGACCACTCTTTGGCCCCGAAGGCGAGAGGCTGGATGCCCGCCTCCTGGATGGCGGCGAGGTCGGCGAGGAACTCGGGCCAGGTCGCCGGGGGGCCCGAGACTCCGGCCTGGTCCCAGAGGTCCCTGTTCACGGCGATGCCGACGATCTGCACGCCGCCCTGCGAGGTGTAGTACTCGCCCTTGTAGTCGAGCGGTGGTCGCACACCGTGGCGTTCGTAGTAGTCGTCGGGCAGGGGCGCGATGATGCCGTTGTCCGCGAGGTAGCTGGTGAGGTTCCAGGTCTGGACGACCTCCGGCATGTCGCCGGACGCGACCCGGGACTTGTAGTACTCTGCCCCGTCGGCGTTCCCGAGGTCGATCCCCTCCATCGTCCACCCGGGGTTCGCCTCCTCAAACGCGGCCTTCCAGGCATCGAAGTGAGCCTGGAAGCCCGCTCGCCCGCCGATGTTGCGGACGACGCGGATCGTGCTCTGCTTGGCGCCGGCGACGGCGGACCCGCCGTCGCCCGAGGGGCGCTGGGCGCACCCGGCCGCAAGCGCAAGCACCAGGATCCCGAGCGACAAGCCCATCGAGCCTCGAACATGGTGCGCTGCCTTAGTCATGCGACTGCCTCCCGAAGTCGACGCTCTGGCTAGAAGCATCCGGCCGCCCACTCTCTGCCCCTATCGCAGCACGAACCACGTGAGATCGCGCGGACCAATCGTGACGGGCACGTCGATGGAGTAGTCTCGTGCGAGGGCGTAGACGACCGGCTCTCCGCCCCGCTCCGACACCGAGGCACGCTCCGTCAGCCCGGTGTAATAGAGCGGCAGGCGCACCGTCGTGGTCACCGTCCGATCGGTCGGGTTGAAGAGCATGGCGAGACCCTTCTCCTCCAGACTCGGGTTCACGTGTAGCAAGCCGTCGACGTGTCGGCCGTCGGCCCTCCGAATGTGAACGATGTCCGAGTCGAGAATCGCTCGATGCGTCTTGTAGAAGTCCACCCAACGCTTGACCAAGGCCTTCGTCG
>CAZCER010000439.1:3977-4903 GCA_964497385.1 uncultured Armatimonadia bacterium
GACGGGGCCCGCGGTAGCAGGCCTGCACTCCCGCCCCGAAGTTCTGGGCGAGGTGCGCCCCATAGGCGTCGAGATGCTCCGAGAGCGGCTCGAGCGTGGCCGCCGCGCCACCGCCCTGGTACTCCACGAGGGGCACGAACATCCAGCCCATGCTTGGAGTCTTCTCCCAGGTCCCGTCGTAGATGTTCTGCCGGCCGTGAATGACCTGAAGGTCTCTGGGGAGCGACCAGTTCGTCTCCCGGTAGCCCATGGCGCTCTTGGTCGAGCCGTTCAGGAAGTACCAGTCGGGCACATTCAGGGAGACGCCTCGGCCGCGGCACCAGCGGTAGAAGTCGCGTATCCGCAGCCACTGGCGCCACTGCGAGTCCGCGAGCCCGGTGTGACCCGGGTGCTCCGTCGAGGCGCAGACATCCCCGGGGTAGGAGCCGTCATGCTCGATGAGGTCGAGCCCCGTCGCCTCAACGAAGGCGGTGAGCTTGCCGAAGTACTCCCGCCCCCAGGCGCTCTCGAGACACGGCGAACTCCCGAAGCAGGCGCCGCCCGGCTTGCCGGTCTCGGGGGAGATCACGTCCGTCTCCGGGCCGATCGAGCGGCTGGCAAGAAGCGAGTACCCGCCGAGTTCGACGCCTTTCGAGTGGGCGTACTCGACGAGGCCGCGAATCCGCTCCAGGTACGCGGGATCGGTGTTCTCCATGTCGAAGCCGCTCCAGAACGTCATGATGACCATCTCGAAGCCGACCTCGGCGCACTGGTCGATGCAGAGCTTCACCGCTTCGGGCTCGGAGTTCCGGCTGTGCATCAGGATCGGGTTCTCGGTCACCCACGGCGCCACGGTGCGGTACATCCGCCGGAGCGCGAGGCCCTGGCGCTCACGCTCCGTGGAGTCGTACGGCATCTCGAAAACCCGGAAGGACTCGAAAGTCTCT
>CAZCER010000440.1:0-4882 GCA_964497385.1 uncultured Armatimonadia bacterium
TTCGCAACCTCACCAACCGCATGGAGGAGGCGGTTGGCGACTGCACCAACCTGCGCATCATGTACCCGGGGCTCTGCTATGGCTTCTACTGCATCATCAAGGCGAACCGCGCGTCCTCTGAGGCGAGCCTCCCCATGAACGACGTGTGCCTCGGCAGTGACGGCTCGCCCGTGCAGAGCGTCCGGCGGTACCATGACGCACTGGCAAGCCTGGCGGGCCGTGAGTTCGTGCGCGACGATCCCAGCCGGTACGAGGCCGTGGCGTTCTCGCTGATCGATCCCGACGCTCCGCGCGCCGGAGAGGTGGTCCCGGGCTATCCGCCCCCCGAGAGCCCTCTGCTCGCTGCCGGTTTCTTCGCCCGTCTGTACCGCATCTACGACATGCGGTTTCCCTACATGACGAACGGCGCCCACGGCTCGCAGCGCATCGAGTGGCACGACGAGTCGCCGGCGCTCCGGGCGATCGGCAGTTCCACGGGCCTGGACCTCGAGGCCGCCCTGGGGTACCCTCCTCGTCTCGCCTGACAGCGGGCGCCAGCCTCGCCCCGGAGTGATCGCGCGTGCAGGAGACCGATGCCGAGAGGCGTGGACGACGCCGGACCTTTGCGCTTGGCGTCCTCAGCGGGGCCGTGGTCATCACGGCCTTCCGACTGATGGACCCTACGCTCGTCCTGGCTGTACTCGCCGATCGTCTCACCGGCTCCAAAGCGCTTGTCGGCGTCCTCATCGCCGGCTACACGGTCGGCAGCCAACTGCCTGGGCTCTTCATGCCTTGGGTCCTCGAGGGACACCCGAGAAAGCTCGGATGGTACCGCGTCGCGGGCGTCTTCCGTGTGCTCACGCTGCTGTCGGTCGCCCTGCTGCTCTTCTCGGCCTTGCCCCACCGGATGCCCGCCCTCGCGTTCGGAATGCTGGCGCTTCTCCTTCTCCTCGCCACCGGGTGGGCCGGCGTCCAGTTCATCCCCTTCATGGACGTCATCGCGAAGAGCGTCCGCCCGAACCGGCGGGGGGCCTACTGGGCCTGGCGGGAGGCCCTCGGCGGCGTGCTCGCGCTTGGGGCCGCGCCCGCGGTCGGCTACTGCGTCTCGGAGGCGCGCCCGTACGCATTCCCGGTCGGCTACGCCTGGGTCTTCATGATCGTGGCGGGGCTCATCACCGTCTCCGTCACGCTCTTCGCCTGCACCTGGGAACCGCCCGCCGAGCCGCGAGGGAGGCGCATGTCGCTCCGCATGCACCTCGCGCGCGGCCCCCGCCTCTTGCGCCGAGACCGCCGGTTCGCCCGATTCGCGGCCACGCGCGCGCTCGCGGACCTCGCCCTGATGGGCGTCCCGTTCGTCGCGCTGCTCGGCCGCGAGCGGTTCGGGCTCACGAACGCTGACGTGGCGTTCCTGCTCATCCCGTCCTCTCTCGCGGCCATCCCGCTCCCCTTCGTCTGGGGCGTGGTGAGCGACCGCCGGGGCACTCGGGCTCTCTGGCGACTCGCGGCCCTGCTTGCCGCGGCCCAGACGGGGCTCACCGGCGGCCTGATCCTCGCGGGCCTCATCTGGCCGATCGGTCGGTCCGTCGCCCTCGTCTGCATCGGAGCGTCGGCCATCCTCGGGGCCTCGGCCAAGTCGAGCGCCGCGATTGGCATGCAGAACCACGTGCTCGATCTCGCGCCCGTCGCCCAGCGTGACACCTACGTCGGGTTCAACAACGTCCTGGCCATCCCCCTGGCCTTCGCGACCGTCCTCGCGGGCGTCCTCAGCGACCGCCTCGGCCTTGGCGCGCTGTACGGCGTCGCACTCGCCCTCAGCCTCTGCACCGTGGCGTCCGCCTACCTCTGGATGGCCGAGCCTCGGGACTTCCGGCCGCCAAAGCACCAAGCCGTGGCGCCCCGGCGGCCCCCGGAGTAGACTACAGCCTTACGCGGCCTGCGGAGCCCGCGGCCCACGGCGTCTTCCACCTCCGGGAGGCGCCCTCTTCTTTGGCCGTCGTTGGGAAGTGATCGTGTTGGACTCGGCGTCCGCCGAGTTGCGCGGCAACCGGCGCACCTTCGTCCTCGGAGTCCTCAACGGCGGTCTGTACAACGCCTCGACGCGGCTCGTCGACACGACCGTCGTGCTGTCCGTCCTGGCCGCGAGCCTCGTGCACTCCAAAACGCTAGTCGGACTCCTCGTGACCCTCTTCAATCTGGGCTGGATGTGGCCGTCCCTCTTCATGCCCTGGGTGCTCGAGGGACAACCGAGCAAGCTGCTGTGGTACCGAATCGCCGGCGTTGTTCGCGTCACCGGGTACGCCGGCATCGCCATCATCCTGTTCGGAGACATGCCCACCGACAGCCCGTCCGCCGCCTTCTGGCTCGTGGCGGGGTTCCTCTTCCTCGGCACCTCCTTCGGCGGAGTCTCCTGGATCCCGTTCATGGCCCTCGTCGCCAAGAACGTCCGTTCCACCCGGCGAGGCTTCTTCTGGTCCGCGCGGCAGGGTCTCGCCGGCCTGCTCGGTGTGGGGGCCGCCTGGGTCGTGAACTACATGCTCGCACCCGAGCGCGGCTTCGAGTTCCCGCGAGGCTACGCCTGGCTCTTCGCGTTCGCCACCGGCGTGCAGGCCACGGCCATCGCCCTCTTCGCCGTCTCCTACGAACGCCCCGACCCCGCGCGAAAGCGCCGCATGAGCGTCCGGATGCACCTGGTCCGCGGACTTCGGATCCTCCGACGCGACGCGTGGTTCCGGCCTTTCGCGCTGACGCGGATCGTCTTGTCCGCGGCCGGCATGGGCGTGCCCTTCGTGGCGCTTCTCGGCGAGGCGCGCTTCGGCATGACCGCCGCCGACACCGCGGATCTCCTCCTCCCCGTCGCCATGGCCGACGTCTTCCTGCCCTTTGTGTGGGGCGCCATCAGCGACCGCATGGGCAGTCGCGCCGCGATTCGGGTCAGCGGGTTCCTCTGCGCGGCTCACGCCGCGCTTGCGCTGGCCGCTCCCGCCGCGGACGCGGCGTGGGGGCTCTCTCTCACGCAGGCCAAGGTGCTCCTTGCCTCCTCGCTCGTCGTGGGTCAAGCCGCGCTCACGTGCTGGTCGATCGCGCACCAGAACTACATCCTCGACCTCGCGCCTCACCGCATGCGGGACGCCTACATCGCGGTGAACAACATCCTCGGTGTGCCGCTCGCCGCAACGACCCTGATCGCGGGCCTCATCGCCGACTACCTCGGTCTCGGAATGTTGTATGCCGGGGCGCTCGTGCTGAGCGTGTGCGGAGTCGCCCTCGCCTACACCCACATCGTCGAGCCCCGTCCGGCCGATCTCCTGCGGCGCGGGGTTGGGCTCGCCGGACTGATCATGCGGATCCGGAGCCGACCCTGGACCGCAGCCGGCCGCCGCGAGTAGGCGTCCGCTCTTGCTCGAAGGAAACGCCGCGAAACGAGGCAATATCCAGCCATTGGTGGTGCGCCGTGCGGACCGAGTTCATCTTCAAGTCGCGCCGTAAGCCCCTTACCGGCGAGATCGTGGCCCAACACGCGGACGCCTATGACGTGCGCTACGTGGATCGTGACGGCAAGTTCCGGTGCGTTCGACTCCTCAAAGCCGACCTCCGTGAGGCCCGACCCCTCCTGATCGACTTCCCCCGAGACTAAATCGCCAAGGCCTCCGTCAACCACCCGCCGCATGTCCCACTTCGCGGCAGGTGTTTCGCGGCTCGGGCGGCGAATGATACGGAAAGGGAGCGGTTGCGGAGCCAGGGAGGAGCGGGAGCGAAGCATGTCTCTCGCCGAGAGCTTCCTAGCCAGGGCGTCGGATCACCCGGACCGCGACGCGGTCGTGGATGCGCGCGGCCGATGGAGCTATGGGCAACTGGCCCGATTCGCCGCCGGCGCGGCGCGTCTCCTGGCTGAGACGCCCCCGGCGGCTCCCGCCGCGGTGCTCCTTGAGTGCCGGGGGGAGTACGTCGGCCTCTATCTGGGCGGGGTGTTCTCCGGCAGACCCCTGGTGCCGCTCAACACCCGACTGGCCCACACCGAGTTGCTCGAAGCGCTCGTCGACAGCCGCGCGGAGACGCTCATCACGCAGGACGGCATGTCGGAACTCGCTCGGGCCCTTGCCGCGTCGAGCCCCTCACGACCCCGCGTCGTCTCCGTGGAGAGCATCGCCCCGGCGGACGTCCCGGACTCGGTCGAGGCGCCCGGCGGAGACAAGTCGCGTGTGGGTCTCTTCTACACGTCCGGTCGCTCCGGAGACCCCATGGGGGCGATCATCACCCTCGGGAATCTCACCAGCACCGTCGAGGCCCTGCACAACGTTTCCCCGATGGACGAGAATGACGTCTTCTTCGCCATCACCCCGCCTTGGCATGTCTACACGCTCGTCGTGTCGTTCCTCCTGCCGCTCACGATCGGGGCTCGAACGGTCGTCTGTTGCAGCCCAACGCCCGAGAAGATGGCGTTCGGGATCGGAACCGAGAGGGTCACCTTCGCCGCGGGAGTTCCCACGCTTCTCTCGCGTCTCGAGGCCCACGAGGGCGAGGTGGACGCTTCCTCGCTGCGCTACGTGGTCACGGGCGGCGACGTCTTCGCCGACGACGCCCGCCGGCGGTTCGAGGCCCGGTTCGGAATACCCGTCATCGAGGGCTACGGATGCACCGAAGCCACGGCGGCCGTGTGCTCCAACCCATTCGACAGTGAACGCCGGCCGGGGACGGTCGGGCGCCCTCTGCCGAACCAGAGCGTCGTCCTCGTCGACGACCGCGGCGGCGTCATGCCCGTCGGCGACGTGGGCGAGATCATCGTGCGTGGGCCGAACGTGATGGCCGGATACCTGGGCCAGCCGGAAGAGACCCACCTCGTCCTCCGCGAAGGCTGGCTCCACACGGGCGACCTTGCCTGGCGCGACCGCTACGGGTTCCTCCA
>CAZCER010000441.1:0-4866 GCA_964497385.1 uncultured Armatimonadia bacterium
CGAACGACCGAGAATCCCTTCGGGCGCCGGGTGACCTCTTCGAGCACCGGGGCGGCGCCGGCGACCTGGCCGGGATCGCGGCGTCCCACCACCTCGACCCAGTTCGACTGCACCATGCGGAACAGGGCCGGCTTCACGCCTCCGCCCGTCTCGACGGGCAACGTCACCTTGGCGGAGCCGTTCTCGATGCTGACGTTGATGCCGTTCCACGTCCAGCCGGTCGGCTTGCCGACCTGGCGCTCCAGGCGAGTCGCGAGGTCCTTCGCTCGGGCCTCACCGCCCTCGGTCAGAGCGCCGGCCTCGGACATGTTGCCCGCCGCGACCGCGTCGACCCATGCGCCCGCGGCTTTGCCCACAGGCGCGGTGGCCAGTCCGAGGCCGCCCATTATGGCCGCCCAACCGCCGCAACAAAGTAGAAACGCCCCTCCGCCCAGAATCCCTGCGATCAGAGCGATGAGACATCCCCAGAACCAACAGGACTTGCCGCTGTTGCGCGAATACTGGCGTACATCCTGAACGGCCATCGGCGCTCCTCTCGAGCCCCGCGGACGGGGGCGCCTAGCGGTTTCCTCGGACCCCGGAGCCTTCGTCGCCGCCGGATTCCTCATCGCGGTCCCGATCGCGGTCCCGGTCGGTGTCCTCGAACGTGATGTCCTCGACGAGCCACGTCTTCATGAAGCCCATCTGCTGGGCCTTGAGGTGAAACGTCGCCGTCACCGTTCCGTCGTCGCCCGAGACCGGGATGTCGGCCGTCGCCGCGCCCTTGGCCTTGTCCACATCGGCCTTCGTGAAGATCTCCTGGCCGCTTGCGGGCTTGAGGTCGCCGACCTCGCGCTCGAGCTTTTTGACCAGGTCCTCGCACTTCGATTGGCCGCCCTCGGTCATACCAGCCGCCGCCTCGACGTTCCCGGTCGAGACGTTCTGGAGCCACGCGCCCGCCATGAGTCCCGGCTGGCGCACCATCGCGAGCGGACCGCCGATGCAGCAAGCGATCCCTCCACCGATGATGAGCACGATCGCGCCGATCAGGCAGCCCCAGAACCAACAGCCTTTGCGCTTCTTCGGCGGGCGAGGCGGCCCGTAGGCCGGTTGCGCCGCCGGGTAGGCGGGCTGCTGCCCGTACGGCTGCTGCGCGGGCTGCTGGTAAGCGGGCGCGGGCGGCTGCTGGTAGGCCTGCGGCTGAGGCGCCGTGTAGGCGGGGGCCGGCGGAGGAGGCGGCGTCGGATCCGGCGGAGGCGGAGGCGGAGGGGGCGGAGGCAAGGGAGGCTGCTGTTCGGGCATGGAACACGCTCCTTCATGCGGGATGACGCTCGACGCCCGCGCGGGCGCCAAGCGGACCGGACGTTTGGCGCGGTCCGCGGACGCGCATCCGCATCGCGGCGTTTCCTACGTCTTCGCCGCGACCGGGGCTCTCCCTGCGCTTGCCTCTACAGCGGTCCGAAGTGCGAGGTGTGGATCGGACCGCGCTGCCGTCGGGTGAGCGCATGGGCCGTCGCCTTGGCCATCTCCGCATCCACCGCGATGAACGGGTATGCCGGCCGAGCGTGCGCGAAGACGCGGCCGCGGAGGGCGTCTCCAACCACCATCGTTCCGTCCGCAAGCTCGATCGAGATGGAGCCCGGTGTGTGGCCCGGCGTGTGGCGGACGATGGCCTCGACGCCGTACTCGTCCAGCCGATCGCCATCGGAGAGAAGCACGTCGGGCGCGACCGGAGCGTACTCGTCCGGCGCCCAGCGCTCCAGAAGCCCCGTGAGGAACGCCGCCGGACCGATCACCTTGCCAGGCACGCTCCTGCCCCGCTCGAGGTGCTCCGCCTCGGCCGGGTGGCAGGCGACCCTCACGCCGCACTCCTCCTGGAGAAAGCGGGCGCAGCCCGTGTGGTCGAGATGCGCGTGGGTGATGACGACGAGGCTGAGCCGCTCGGGCTCGACGCCCTCCCGCCGGAGAGCCGCGACGAGGCGCTTCTCCTGCCCCGGACAACCCGTATCGACCAGCACCGCCCGCTCTCGTTTCAGGAGGAACGCGCGCACATAGCCGAGCCGGATGGGGTGGATGGTGGTCTGGCACATGGCGATGGGGCTCCTCTCCGCCTACTTAGCTCTGCCTCGAAATGTGTACGGAGGGGCCGCATTGGGCCCTTCGGCCGGGCTCAGGGCTTCGGTGGGCCCCAAACCGGCCCATCATCGCTACGCACGTCGCGCACGCCCTGCACGTGGAGCCGGAGGCACGCCGATCCATGCAATGGGCCGCATTGGGGTCGCTCCCGCTCCGTCCCTCGATACGGCGCATACCCCGCGCCTACTCGGGATGAGCGGGTCCCTCCCCATGCGGCCCCTCCGTACACCGTTTGGCAAAGGCTCATTAGCGCACCGCCTCGACGACGGGCGGCGTCGTCAGGGCCGCGTACCACTCCCTCGCGAAGTCCGACGATCCCTGCGGACCCGCGATCACGTGGGCGTAGCGGTTGCCTTCCGCCGCCGCTGTATGGAACCCGCACTGGCCGATGGCGGCGCCCTCATCCCAGTAGGATATGCCCGTCGCGGGCGTGAGCGCGATGCACGCGTGCGCCCACCGGTCCGCGCGGAGACAGAACCACTTCGGGTCGGGGTTGCCGTCCGTCACGCCCTCGGCCTTGCCGGACGCGTCCGCCACGACGCTGTGGCCATTGCTGTCTTCGTACCGGCCGTGCGCGCCGTACCAGACGCGGCTCATCAGCCCCGCTTGGAGTTCCGACGCGCGGACGTCCACCACGAAGTGCGACGGGTAGAACGTATAGGTGCGTGTGACCATCACATCGGTCGGCAGCTTCCTCACGGACCGCACCACCGTGCGCACCGGCCCGTCCTCGAGCACGTCGAGAGTTACGAGTTCGCCGGTGTCCTCGCCCCAGCCTGTCTCGGCGGAGCTGAAGATCACGCGCTGGAGGGCGACCTCGGGCGGGTCGATCTCCACGCCGTCCGAGACCGCACGGAACCACACAGGCCGTAGGTCGCCCCGGGACACGTCCGCCGCGTAGGTCGCGCGCGTCACGACGCCGGTTGCCGCGTCGAAGTGCGAGCCGGCGAGCGGGAGCGTCGGGGACTCGCCCACCGGAGCCGCGACCAGCGCGATCCGCACGCTCTCGCCGCCCTGCCACTCTCCCTCGAGCGCGAACGACACGAGCCCCCCTGCGCCTACGCCCGCAGCGTACTGAGTGGGAAGCATGCGGTTCCCGTCCGTGCCGACGAGCGCCGCGCGCACCGAGGACGGGTCGACGGCTCGTCCGCCCGCCGCCGCGCTCAGGTCCACCTCGAACTCCACCACCGGGTCATGGCGCGGCACGCCGCCCAGGTCCACGGAGTAGTCGAGCCGGACAGGCCACCGCGCGAGGTCCGCCGGCGCGTAGACGCCGAGCGAGCGCGTGTTGTCGGCCTCGATGACCTCCGGGCCACCCGAGGAGACGACGACCACGAGCGTCCTCGGTCCGTCCACCCGCTCCGTGTCCAGGGCGATGTCCACGTCGGCCTTGGCTCCGCCGGCCACAGTCGCGCGCGCTTCGCCCGCGAGCCGGGCTTCGTCCACCGCGTCCCAGTACGCGCGCACGGTCGCATTCGCCGCGCCCGCCCCGGCGTTGGCCAGTGTCACGTGCGCGCTCACCGGCGCCTCATCGGGGGCCGACACCGATGTGACCGCGAGATCGGGTGCGGCGGCCTCGTCGCCCGTCAGCGCCTCGAACGCCGCCCAGCCGCCCTCGCAGGGCACGTCGAGCCAACCGCTCTCGCCCTGGCTCGCCACGTTCCGCGTCCGCTCCAGGCCCGATCCGAGCGCCACGAGCCGCACGGCGCCGGCGTCGGGCAGCAGCTGCTCCAGCCGGACGGCCGCCGCGTGCGTGGCGGGCTCCACGAACACACGCGCGGACGAGCCGACGATCTCGACGGTGAGAGGCCCGTCCGACCGCAGCCCGCCCGCTTCCTGGAGAGCGCCATGCCCATCGAGGAAGCGGTAGTCGGGCCGCTCGATGGAGGTTTGCCGCGCATCGCCGACCAGAGCCGTGTGCTGATGGATCGAGGGGCCGTCCGCCACGACGCCGTACTGCGGCACGTTCCACTCGACGCCGTTCGACCGCACGCGCGCCGGCTCCGCACCGAAGTTCACGGTGACCGTTGTGCCGCCGCTGAAGGTCGTCCGCTGCACGGTACGGTCGGCGGTGAGGTACTCGAAGCCGGTCATCTCCTCGAGCGCCACGGCCTCGTGAACCTTGCAGGCGTTGCGGTACGCCTGAAGGAAGCGCGCCTTGCCCTCACCGTCGAACCCGAGCCCGAGGTCCGTGGCCCACATCAGCGGTTGGGCCCCGTAGAGCGCGGTGTGGGCGGTCTTCTTGTCGGTCAGGTCGGGGCGTACGTCCTCGAGGTAACCGATGCTGTCGCCCCAGTACCAGGTCGAGACCACACAGTCATGAAACGCGAGTTCCCAGAACGGGACGCGGCGCGCCTCGCCCAGGCCCCACTCCAGGTACTGGTCACTGATCTGGTCGGGGGAGTCGACCTTGACGAGGTGCCCCGCCGGCCAACTGAACATCGGGTTGCAGGACATCATGCCCTCTTGGTAGTCGAGCACCCCGACCGACCACGCGCGGCCATGCTCCCCGCCGAGCACCAGGCCCTGGTCGTGGATCCACCCGAGCAGCGCGATCTTGTTCTCGCGGTCACCGGTCCGATCGCACGGGTGCTCCTCGGAGAAGCACTCCACGAGCCCCATCGCGGTGTGCACGTCCTCGAACCGCGCGTTGTAGGGGCGATCCGCGGACGATGGCTGGCAGCCGCTCGAGGCGGAGATCGCCGCCCGAGGATGTAGGCCGGTAAGAGCGCTTATCCGCAACATGCACCA
>CAZCER010000442.1:0-4859 GCA_964497385.1 uncultured Armatimonadia bacterium
AACTCGATCGTCTACGGCTGCGGGATCGTCGCCGTAATCGTGGGCACGATGGGAATCGCGAACACGATGGCCATGTCCGTCGGGGAGCGCGCGCGCGAGATCGCGACCAAGAAGACCATCGGCGCGACGACCGGCGACGTCTTTCGCGAGTTTCTCTGCGAAGCCGTGCTCATGTCCGCGATCGGATCCGTGTTGGGCGTCGGGCTTGGCTACGCCGGCGCGGCGATCCTGAACCACTTCATCGGATCCTACGGACTCCCTGTGTTTCTGGTGACGCCGCGCCTGGTCGCCTTCTCCGTTCTCGTCGCTCTCACGGTCGGAGCGCTCGCCGGGGCTCTGCCCGCGCTCCAGGCGGCCCGCACCGACCCCGTTCGCATTCTGAGGAGCACCTGATTTGCCGGAGGATCCGTCCATCGACCAGCCCACCGCCACGCCGCCGAGGCCGCGCTGGCTCACCATCACCCGGCGCGTCGTCGCGATCGCCCTATTGCCCGTCGCCGTCGGCTTCGCGGCTTGGCCCGTGGTGCTCCTGGGGGGCTACCGGGGGCACTTCGTCCTCGATGACGGGATGGAGCCCGCGTTCCGCAAGGGCTCCATGGTGATCCTGAGGTACCGCGTCGACCTCGCGCCTGAGCCGGGCAAGCCCTACGGCATTCGGATCGGCGCCGCGCCCGCGCAGATCACGCGCGTCCGCAGGGTCGTCGCGCTCCCCGGCGATCGGGTGCGGCTCGAGTCCGGTCGCGCCATCGTGAACGGGGAGGCTCTTGTCGAACCGTATGTCGCCGGCGAGGAGGGTCCGAGCCTTCCCGACCAAGACGCTCAGCGCGCCGGCGTGTGGCGCAGGGTGCGCGCCGATGGCGCGACGGTGGACGTGCCCGTCGAGAACGGCGACCTCGTGCTCCCGGAGAGCCTGTGCCTGGCGCTTCCCGACGACCGCAAGGAGCTGCTTGATCCGTCGGAGTATCTTGTCTTGCCGACCGAAAGCGTGGCCGCCGAGGTCGTCCTGCCGGCGCGGTAGCGTCCTCGACCGCGCCGCTGTCGTTTCCCGCTCGGAGTCGTAGGCTCGTGGGAGGAGTGTGGGCGCGTTGATCACACGGAGGATGGCGTTCGTCCTGAGCGCGGCCGCGTTGGCGCTCGTCTTGACGGGGGCCGAACGATCGGCCTTCGCCGAGATCGGCGCGGACGAACTGCAAGAGGACATGATGATCCTCGCTTCGGACCGCATGGAGGGCCGCATGACCGGCGAGCCCGGCCAGTGGCTCGCGGCCGAGTACCTCGAGCGGCGGTTCGCCGAGATCGGCCTCAAGGAGGCCGGCGACGACGGCTACCTCCAGCGCTTCGACGTCCCCGCCGGACGCGAACTCGGCGACGGAAACCGAATCGAGTGGGGTGGCGAGACCCTCCGGATCGGGACCGACGCCCAGCCCGGAGGCGCGTCCGCCTCCGGCGCCGCCTCCGCCCCCGTGGTGTTCGTCGGGTACGGCATCTGCGAGCCGGACCGCAATCACGACGACTACGCCGGGCTCGACGTGACGGGCAAGATCGTCCTTGTGCTCTCAGGCTTCCCCGGACCCTCCGGCAATCCCTCACGCCTCTCGCGCGTCTCCGGAGCCGACTACAAGCTCTACTACGCCCAGCGGGCCGGCGCGGTCGGCGCGATCTACGTGCGGACTCCGGAGGACGGGCCCGGCGATGCACTGCTCCCCGTCGGATCAAACGAGCGGCGTGGAGGGGGAGGCGCCATTCCCTTCGTCTCCGTTTCCCGCGCGGCCGCGCTTCAGGTGCTCCCGAAGGAGTTCGGCCCCGTGCTCGCCGAGGAGATCGCCGACTGCGCGTCTCTACTCGGCCGCGAACTGCCCGCCGCCAACCTCACCACCGACCTCCGGCCGCTTCGGAAAGACACCGCGAACGTCGTCGGCATCCTGCCGGGAAGCGACCCCGCTCGGCGCTGGGAGTGCGTGGTCGTCGGCGCGCACTACGACCACATCGGGTACGGGACCGTGGGAGCGACCAACCCTCTGGCGGGCAAGGCCATCCACAACGGCGCCGACGACAACGCCTCCGGCGCGATCGGCGTGCTCCACATCGCCGAGGAACTCATGGAGCGCGCGGAGGCTCCCCGTCGGACGATTGTGTTCGTGTGCTTTTCCGGCGAGGAGATCGGCCTGCTCGGGTCGCGCCACTACGTCTCGGATCCCGTCATTCCGCTCGAGCGCACCTCCGCGATGGTGAACCTCGACATGATCGGGCGTCTGGGCGACGACTCGCCCATGATTCTCGGGGCCGACTCCTCGCCGGACTTCGAGGCGATTCTGAAGCCCCTGAGCGAGAACCACGGCCTGGATCCCCGGATCTCCGGCACGGGTCTCGGGAGCGACCATCAGCCTTTCGTCGAGCGAGGCGTGCCGGCGCTCTTCTTCTTCACCGGCATTCACAAGGATTACCACACGCCCACCGACGACTGGCCGCTCATCAACTACGAGGGCGAGGCCAAGATTCTCGGCCTGGTGACCGATGTGGTGCTCGAACTCGCGAATCGCGACGAGAAGCTGGAGTTCAGCGCGCCGCAGTCGGCGTCCGGCGCCGGAGGCATGCGGGGCGCTCGCGCGTTCGTCGGGATCGTGCCGGACGTCTCTGACGAGGAGGGCGGGGGCTATCGGATCGCCGGCGTCTCATCGGGCAGCCCGGCCGCGAGCGCGGGTCTGCAGCCGGGCGACGTGATCCGACGGTTCGCGGGCGCGCCGATTGGCGGGATCGATGACTTCACGAAGGTCCTCTCGGAGCACGCGCCGGGAGACGAGGTCGAGGTCGAGTTCGTCCGCGGCGAGGAGACGCGCACGGTCACGCTGACGCTCGGGACGAGGTAGGGGCGGGGCTTGGAGGAGCCTGGTGCGCGCGTGGGACAAGCGTCTCGCTCCCCGAGGGGAGACTGCGCGATGGCTTGTGGCCATTCAGTCCTCCCGCGCGCAGAAGAACGTGCGCCGTCCGTTGCCGGATTCCTGCCCGCATTCGAGGAATGCTGCGTCCCGCGGCTGTCCGGGCCCTCGTGCTTCGCCGTCCAGCTTGGACGCGGTCCCATCCGTGATTGGCCTCTGCGTCCGGTTCTCCCTGTCAGCTTCCATCGCCAAAAGCTGAACACACTGTCACTCCGCGAGGTTGTTCGCTCGGGCGGGGTGAGCGGCGGCGACAGGAGCTGACAGTGACCGTGGATCTGACCAGTCGAGCGGTGCCGTCCAGTCGAAAGGCTTCCTTGCGGTGTCGTGCGCACACCCTCAGGATCACGGCCAATGATGAGCAAGCTCGCGCCGCCTGGGTCGAGTCCGAGGGCGAGGCCACGCTCGTGATGGCGAACGACTCCGCCGCCGCGTGGGATGACCCGACGCCGATGACCACGACGCTTCCCGACGGCCGCGAGGCGCGTGTGGTGGCCGCGACGGCGTCGGTGCGGTTCCGGCCGTCGGCCGAGGGCTGGGAGCCCTTCCTCGTGCAGGGCTCCCGCGTGCGCTCCGTGAGCATCGGGGGACGCCTCTTGTTCCGCGCGGACGACCTCGCCCAGGAGGTCTCCTGCTTCGTCGGGTCGTGCGAGCCGGCAGCGGCCGTGGGCGAGGGACTCTGAGATCCCCCGGCAGGCGTAATGCTCCCCGTGTTCGGGTAGACTAACTAGCGGAATGAGCAGCGAGCGCCTCACAACGCGTGCGGTAACAGCCTGGCTGTGCCTTTCCGCTCTTGTGGTCATGGCCGGCCATCAGGCGTGCCATGTCGTGCGCGTCGCCCCCGGTACGCCCTACACCCCGCACCACGGGGCGCATTCGTGCAACCTGGCGGAGCACCCGGACCACACGTCAAACTGCCCCGCCTGTGAGATCCTGGGCGGCGCCGCGGACGCCGCGCCGGTCCCCGCGGCGATCGGCTGGGTGGGCCTCGCGACTCGCTTGGCCGTCCCCCGCGCCGCCGCCCCCGCGCTTGTCCACAAGACGAGCGTCCTCGCGCGCGCTCCTCCCCTGTAGGCGGCTCTCTCGCACCCCACTAGATCGAGCGGCGTTCCCCAGAGGCTTGGGGAGCGCTTCGTCGCCTACCCGAAGGAGGGACTTATGAACCGCAAAGGGTTCACGCTCATCGAGTTGCTTGTCGTCATCGCGATCATCGCGATTCTCGCGGCGATTCTCTTTCCCGTGTTCGCGAAAGCGCGGGAGAAGGCCAGACAGACCTCGTGCCTCTCGAACAACCGCCAGATCGGCACCGCCATGATGATGTACATCGAGGACTGGGACGAGTGCTTCGTCACGATCGCCCACGACGCGAGCGCGCCCGGCGCGCCGAACTGGTACGATCCGCTCACGCCGTATGTGAAGAACGCCCAGGTCTTCCGCTGCCCGTCCATGCGCGATGACGCGACGATGAACACCGACTACGTGATCAGCGGCCTCTTCGCACACGGGATGTCCTACGCGTCGTTCGGCAAACCGGCGGAGACCATCATGATCGGCGAGCGCGCCAAGGGCTGGGCCGTGTTCGGTTACCACCCCTGGCCATCGGACGGCACGTCGTGGGACAACCTGGACGCCTACGTCGCCGGTGACGGGCACAACTGGCTCTCCGAGCACATGGAGCCCGCCCGCCACAACGGAGGCTCGAACTACGCCTTCGGTGACGGCCATGCCAAGTGGTACCGGTGGGAGAGCACGATCAAGCCCCCGCTCCCGGGCTACCACAACCCGGAGCGCAAGATCCCCGCGCACTGATCTCAGCGAGCCGCAACGTCCGCCGCGCCCGCGCCCGGCCAGGCGCGGGCGCGGCGGCGAGGGGATCGGAAGAGCACCCGGCTGAACTCCAGTCACTCGGATGCCTCGCGGTTTTAG
>CAZCER010000443.1:0-4853 GCA_964497385.1 uncultured Armatimonadia bacterium
CCGCGAGCCCCGCCACACTGAAGGTGAAGAGGTTGTCGGATGCGAGCACCAGGGCCGCGTCTCGCCCCACGCTCCCCAGGACCAGTTCGAGATCGCCCGTCGCCCCCAGGCGGTTCTCCGGGCTCGTCGCGCCGTCGTCGATCAGCGTGCAGCGCTCGGTGAGCCCACGCCGTTCGATCCAGTCGCCGTAGGCAGCGGCGAACGTCGCGTTGGTCACGAGCACGAGGTCTCCGATGGAGTCCGAGGCCAGGAGGTCATCGGTCAGCGCGTCGAGGACGGTGCGGTCGCCGATGGGCATCAAGCCCTTGGGGCAGGTCTTGCCCAGCGCGCCCATGCGCGTTCCGAAGCCCGCAGCCAGGATGATCGCCCGCATCGTCGCTCCCGTCCATCGCCGCGCTGGCGTCAGCGGCGTCCGAGGTCTCGTCAACTACGCCCGGCGCCGGCGGGCTGTTCAACGCCGGGGAGAGGAGGCCTCCAGTCGCGCGGATAGCCCGACTCGGGGTCGAGCCCAAACTCGTCGGTCTCGTCCGCCTCCACGGCCAAGTTCTCGCCGGCTCCGGGCAGGGCCCACAGCAGGGCGAACACGACCCAGAGCTGGCGGTGGTGGATGAAGTCATGCGACATCGCGTAGGCGCAGAGCGCGAGCAGAGCGGCCACGTGCCGCACGGAGAGGCGGCGAAGGGCCGCGACCTCCGAGGTGTGGCCGCGGAGTCCGCGAGCGAGAGCGGGTCCGAGGAGCAGGAGCAGCCCGAGGAATCCGATGATGCCGCGCTCGGCCAGGGTCGTCGCGTACTCGCAGTGCCCGCCGAAGCCCGGCAGGCCGACCATCTCCTGCCGCTCCCCGAGCAGCCCCGCCCCCTGTCCCCAAAAGGGCGACTCATGCCAGAGCACGAGCGTACTGCCCGTGTTCGTGATGCGGTCCTCCACCGAACTCGCGAAGTCGCGCCCCGGCATGATCGTATCCGCGACCGGCGCAAGCGGGAGAGCCACGGCGGGGACGAGACTGACCACGATCATGCCGCCGAGGATCCCGAACGCGCACAAGGGAAGGACGCGGCGGGCGAGCGGATGGTCCGCGGAGAGCAGCGTGCCGAGAGCCATCCAGATCGTTCCGACCCCGAGCGCGGCGATTCCCGCGAAGCTGCCTGTCGCCGCCAACGCGGCAAACGCGACGACCCGGCCGACGACGCCCCAGATCGTCGCTCGCGCCGAGCCTCCCAGCGGCAGATAGAACAGAGCCACCACGAGGAAGCTCGCCGTCATGTTCGGGTTCGCGTACGTGCCGGTCGCCCGATACGTCTCGTCCGGGATGAATGCGCCGATGACGGGCGCTCGGGCAAGCTGCGTCGTGAGCAGCACGACGAGACCGCTCAGCGCGAGAATGGAACCATAGAGGTCGGTCGCGTGCGCGTGCGCGCCCGCCCGACGAATGACGGCGCCGACCAGCCCCGCCCAAGCCAGCAGGTAGATCAGCTTCAGGACGGTCCAGATCGGCTCGAGGCTCGCGGCCGTGAGCAGCGCGGCCAGCAGACCGCTCGTGATGAGGAGCCAGAGGCCCATCCAGGCCGGCAGCGGCAGGCGGACGAAGCGCCAGAACCCGACGCTCACGAAACCGACGATGGAGAAGACCAGGAAGAAGTCGGCCGGCGTCGTGCCCGCGAAGCCTTTCGGGAAGTTGAGGGTCGAGCCGAGGAACGAGAGCGCCATCAGCCACAGCGCGAAGCGCGTCGCTTTGCCCAGCGCCGGGGCGCCCGAGTGCATCGCGGTCTGAGAGGTCATCGCGTCCCTCGCGGCTACGCCGTCCATCGCGGGTCCCTCGCACACAGACGCCAGGCCATCTGCCCTCGGAGCATCTTGCGGTAGGCCACCGAGGCGGCGAAGAGGCCCGGGGCCATCGCGGCCAGCCGCGCCGAGAGCGCCAGCTTGGCCGATCCGTCCGGCTCGGACATGCACTCCCGAAGGGCCCGCTTCGCGTCATCGCGATGGCCCGCCTGGATCGCGCGGTACGCGTAGTTCATCAGGTGCCGCTGCCGAATCCGCCCGAGCACATCGAGCGGCACCGCCGGAGCCGAGCCGGTTGAGGAGGCGCGCCGCCACTTTTCGAAGACCTTAAGCATGTAGTCGGCCGCGGCGTATGAGCGCCGCTCGTAGCGGAACCGCACCAGAGGCTCCTCGATCACCGCGACGGGCAGCCTGAGCGTGGCTACGGCCCTGAGCCAGAAGTCCCAGTCCTGGCAGCGGAGGAGCGTGGCGTCGCAGCCGCGCGCGGCCGCGTAGAGACGGCGCGGAAGCATCAGGGTGGACCAACCGGTGAAGCGCGTTTTCTCCAATACGTCGAGATAGGACAGGAGCGAGACGCCCCCGCAGGCGCCTCGGGCCGGCATCAGACGGTCGGCCTCGGCGTCGTACGTCTCGATGGCTGTCGCCGTGAGGCACATCGCGCCGTCTCGCTCGCGCCAGAGCGCGACCTGGCGTTCGAGTTTGGGGGGGAGCCATTCGTCATCCGCGTCAAGGAAGGCGACGTACTCCGCCCCGGCCTCGGCGACCCCGGCGTTCAGGGCCGTCGCCTGACCCTGGTTCGAGGCGAGGCGTACGACGCGGAGTTCGAACGGGAACTCGCCGGCCGGAGGAGCGACCTCCGACGACGAGCCGTCATCGACCAGAATGACCTCGCGAGGGAGAGCCGTCTGCGCCGCGATCGACGCGACCGCTCTGGAAAGCAGAAGCGGCTGCGGGTTGTAGCAGCAAACTATGACCGACACGTCCACGCGGCCGGGCACTCGACATCACCTCAGGGAGGGGAGGCGTTGGGACGCGCCTCCCCTCCCTGTATCCGGTCGCTCGCGCCGAGTTCCTCCGCGTCGCGTCGCCGAAGGTGGCCTTACACCCGGTCCGGAACCGCGAACTCGGGGGTCAGGAGCTGGCCGTGGGCGCCGCGCTTGCGCACCTTGGGACGCGCCAGGAACTCGTTCGCCTCATCGTCATCGACGAACTCCTCGCGGACCGGATCGAACTGGAGGGCCCTGCGGAGTCGGTAAGAGGCCATCGCAAGGTGGCAGAGGGCCGCCGAGTAGTGGCCCTCCTCGATCCAGGCGTTCAGATCCTCGACCTTGCGGCTCCGCACCGCCTGGAGCCAGTTCCTGTGGTGGTTGTCGCCGCCGAGGCCGCCGACCTCGGGCAGTTTGCGATTCTCGTCGTCGGGCGTCGCTTTGTCGTCATAGCCGATCCGCGCCTGCCAGCCGTCCCCCTCGCTCATCCAACCCTCGGAGCCGTAGAAGGAGTTGCCGATCTTCACTCCGGCCTCGTCGTTGGTCGGCAGACCCCGGACCTCGAAGACGAGCTGGGCGCCGTCGTCATACTCGAAGTTGCAGACCTGGGTGTTCGGAGTCTCGCCCTGGTCCTCGTACCCGAGCCGACCGCCCCGGCTGTGGACGTAAGACGGCAGCGTCTTGCCAAGGCCCCATCGCGCGACGTCCATCTGGTGGACGCCCTGGTTCCCTAGATCGCCGTTGCCGAAATCCCAGAACCAGTGCCAGTTGTAGTGTACGAGGTTCTCATGATAGGGCTGCTCCGGGGCGGGGCCGCGCCAGATGTCGAAGTGGAGGTGGCTCGGCGGGGTCTTCGGCTCCCTGAAGCCGATCGACTGGCGCGTCTTGAAGCACAGCCCTCGGGCCATGAAGACGTCGCCGATGTCTCCGGCATGGAGCCGGGCGATGGCGCGCCGCTTCTGAGGATGCGAGCGGCTCTGCGTGCCGTGCTGGACGATGCAGCCGTACTTGCGGGCGGCCTCGACCATTTTCCGCCCTTCGGAGATGCACCAGGAGGCCGGTTTCTCGACGTAGACGTCCTTGCCGGCCTGACACGCGAGGATCGTCGCCAGCGCATGCCAGTGATTCGGCGTCGCGATCGAGACCGCGTCGACCTGATCGTCCTCCAGCAGGTCGCGGATGTCGTAGTAGAACTTCGGCTTCGCGCCCTGCTTCTCGGTGATGCGCTTCGCCCGGTCCTCGAAGAGCGATTCGTCGGGGTCGCAAAGGGCCGTGATCCGGACGCCATCGAGGCCGAGAAGCGACCCGATGTGCCCGTTGCCCTGCCCGTGGACGCCGATGACGGCGACGCGGATCTCCTCGTCGGCCGCGACGGCCCTGCGCGCGTGTCCAAGCAGAGACGCGCCAGCGGCGACGCCTGCGGCTGCGGTTCCCGCCTGCCTAAGGAACTCACGACGGCTTAACTGGTCCATGCCTCGTTACGCCTCCCTGTGACGTGTGGAGTGTGTGCCTGGTGGGGGATTCGGCCGCCGACCGCGAATGCCTGCCCCTCGTCTCGCTCAGCCGCCGCCGGAGCCCTACCGCCCCGCCGCCACCACTCGGTCCCGACCGGCCGCCTTTGCTCGGTACAGCGCGGCGTCGGCTTCGGCGACGGCGTCTCGCGGGTCCGCGCCGTGCTCGGGACACGCTGCCACGCCCACCGAGACCGTGATCGAGAGGTCCGCATCGCCATGCCGGACAATCAGGCCGTCCCGGAGCGCGGCGACCAGTTCCCCCGCCTTCGCCTCCGCGGCGGCGAGCGACGCCTCCACCATCAACACGCAGAACTCCTCCCCGCCGAAACGGCACGCGATGTCCTCCGCGCGGGTGCGCTCGAGCAGAATGCGCCCCAGAGCCGTGAGCACGGCGTCTCCCGCCTCGTGGCCGTGCGTGTCGTTCACCCGCTTGAAATGGTCCACGTCGAGCATGAGGACGCCGAGCGTTCCGCCCCGGCGCCGCATCCGGGCGGCCTCGCGCGCGACGCGCTCCACCATGTGGGGGCGGGTGTGGAGGCCCGGGAGGGGGTCGCGCACCGCGGGGTTCCGC
>CAZCER010000444.1:0-2753 GCA_964497385.1 uncultured Armatimonadia bacterium
AGGGCGCGGGCGTCCGTCCCGGGCGCCCGCCGCACAGCCCACGCCACCCACTCCTCGGGCGTTCGCTCACCCAAGTCGGCTGGGTTCACGACCGCGAGGAACGGGGGGCCGAGCGGGTCGTCGATGTCGACAAGCCCGAGCGGCGACGCCGGGCCTTCCCCGAACGGGTCGTCTCCCTGCTGCGCGCAGGCTGCGGAAGCCATGACCGTGAGCGCGAAGAGCATCGAAGCCAGACGCATAGATGCTGCCTCCCCCTGTTGTCAGACATTTGCGGACTGCATTCCGGACCGTGACGCGCCTCATCTTTGACACGTTCGGGCGGCCGGCCGGTTCCCTCCGATTGGTCATGCCCACACCCACGTCGGCTCGGACCGAGACGGTCCGAGCACCCGGAGGTCCGACAGGGCGCGGCAAGCCGCCGCCCCTACGCGGTCCTCCTGCAGTAGATGACCCAGTAGACGCCGGCGACGAAGACCGCGCCGCCGACGATGTTTCCGAGGGTGACGGGAACAAGGTTCACCTCGAGGAAGTTCACCCACGTCAGGGCGGGGTAATCGAGAGGCTGGGCGCCCGCGGCGAGCCAGTAGTCGGGAGGGGCTAGCTGCCGGATGAACAGGCCTGCGGGGATGAAGTACATGTTCGCGACGCAGTGCTCGAACCCACACGCGACAAACGCGGTGATGGGGAAGACGATGGCGAGGATCTTGTCGGTCGTCGTCCGACCGGAGTAGGTGAGCCACACCGCGAGGCAGACCAACGCATTGCAGTAGATGCCGCTGAAGAAGGCCTTCGCCCAGTCGAGATCGCACTTCGCGGCGGCCACGTTGAGCATCGTCAGGCCCATTGCGCCGTCGGCTTGGGTGTAGGGCCCAGTGAGGAAGATCAAGTACGCCGTCGCGACGGAGCCGACGAAGTTGCCGAAGTAGACGATCGCCCAGTTTCGCAGCAGGCTTCCGGCGCCGAGTTTGCCGCTTACCCACGCCATCACCAGGAGGTTGTTTCCGGTGAAGAGTTCCGCCCCTCCCACGACCACGAGGATCAGGCCGAGGCTGAACGCCAGGCCGCCCACGAGCTTCATGAGCCCGAACGGCATGACGCCGGCCGAGCCCGTGATGACTGTGGTGTAGAAGGCGGCTCCGAGAGCGATGTACGCGCCCGCCAACACGCTAAGCAGAAACAAGGGCACAAACGGCAGGTTGCCCTTTCTCACGCCGATGTCCTCGGCCTTACGCGCCATCTCGGGCGGAAGCGGACCATCCAGAGATAAGGGCTCGGGCATCCTCTGGCTCCTCCTCAACGCGCCTGGTCCAAGGCCGTCGCGCGGCCGGGTGAGTGTGTACCCCACGCGAGCGTCGATGGCAAGGCCGATGCGGGACAGGTCCGCTCCTCGCACGCGCCGAAGCGGCCCGTGCCATGCCGGCAAACGCGCCGCTACAGGAGGGGAACGCATGCCCGAACTCCCGGAGATCCACAACCTGGCGAAGCAGATGGCCCGCAAGCTGAAGGGGCTCACGATCGAGTCGGTCGAACTGAAACAGCCCAAGTGCCTGAACGTCCCGCCGAAGCGGTTCGAGAAGCTCGTGGTGGGGAAGACGATCGGCCTGGTCACAAGTCGAGGCAAGTGGGTGTTCTGCGCGCTGGAGCCGGGCGGGCGTCTCCTGCTGAACCTCGGCATGGGCGGGGACTGCCTCTATCACAAGCCCGGCGCGAAACCGCCCGACAAGTACCAGGCGCGCTTCGTCTTCACGGACGGCTCCTCGCTGAGTCTCCGGTTCTGGTGGTTCGGGTACATCCACGCCGTGGCCGAGGGCGAACTCGCGGAGCATCCGATGACCGCCACGCTCGGAGTCGACCCTCTCTCGAAGGAGGAGTTCTCGCTCGAGCGCTTCCTCGGGATGCTCGAGGGCCGGCGCGGCGCGATCAAGCAGTACCTCCTCGACCAGAAGCACATCGCGGGCGTTGGCAACGTCTACGCGCAGGACATCCTCTTCATGGCCCGCATTCATCCCAAGCGCACGATCCCGAGTCTCTCCGACGCGGAGCGGCGCGCGCTTCATGGCGCCATCGTGGAGCATCTCTCGGCCGCCACCAAGAAGGGCGGCCTGAAGTACGAGAAGGACCTCTTCGGCAAGGAGGGCGGGTTCTCCGAGTTCCAGGTCGCGTACCGCGAGGGTGAGGCCTGCCCCGTCTGCGGCGCCACGATCGAGAAGATCAAGACCGGCAGCACGGCCTCGTACGTCTGCCCGAAGTGTCAGGTGTAGGGCGCTTCGCCGCAGTGGTGAAGCGTCGCCGGGGTTCGGAGGAGCCGTATGCGGATCCCTCCGAACCCGACGCGCGCTGCATCGTTCACGAAAGGCGCATCAGTACCCCTCGACCGTAATCGCGGAGAAGGCCGTCTCGGTGGAGTTCACGTTGTAGCCGACGTACCGGACGGCGGCCCAGTCCTTCGCGATCGGCGCCTCGAAGGTCACCTCACCGTCGATCGTCACGCGGACGACCTTGGCCTTCAGGTCTGCGTCGGCCCGCAGATCGAACGTCTTCGCCTTGTCGCAGACAAACGGATGCCGGACGACCTGATCCTCGGAGCCCGCGAAGTGGTCGTAGACGACGACGCCCTCTCCCACGCCGATGTAGAGCCCGCACTTGAGCATCTCCTCGGTCTTCGCGGTCGGCCCGAAGCAGAGAAGCCCGTTCCGCGTGCCCTCGCGCCGCAGAGACCGCATCTTGCAGCGCAGCGTGAGGCGGCGTGTGTA
>CAZCER010000444.1:2853-4844 GCA_964497385.1 uncultured Armatimonadia bacterium
TAGTAGATCGCGTCGCGCCAATCGTCCGGGGTGTCGCCCTCGAGGATTGGGGTGAGCGCGCGACCTTGCATGTCCTCCGGCGCGTCCACCCCGGCGAGATCGAGGAAGGTCGGCGCGAAATCCAGGTTCTGCACCAGGTCGTTGTTCACGGAGCCGGGCTCGATCACGCCGGGGAGGCGCATGACGAGCGGCATGCGGAGCGCCTCCTCGTACATGAAGCGCTTGTCGAACCACCCATGATCGCCGAGGAAGAAGCCCTGGTCTGAGGAGTAGGCGATGAGGGTGTTGTCGGCGAGGCCGCTGGCGTCGAGGTAGTCGAGGACCCTGCCCACGTTGTCGTCCACGCTCGCGATGCAGCGCAGGTAGTCCTTGATGTAGCGCTGGTACTTCCACTCGCGGAGGTCGTGGTCGGAGAGCCCCTCCGGGGGCGTGGCTCCCTTGATGTCGGCTTCCGTCAGGTGCCGGAGAATAGTCATCTCCTGCTCGAAGGCCGCCGCGGAGCGTGTTGCCCAGTCGTCGTGCAGGGTGGGCGGGATGGGGATCTCCACATCGTCGTACATGTGAGCATGCTTCTCGTCGGGCTCCCACCGCCGGTGCGGGGCCTTGTGGTGGCACATAAGGCAGAACGGACGACCCGGATCACGCCCCGAGCGCAGCCAGTCGAGAGAGAAGTCCGTGATGAGATCGGTGGCGTAGCCGGTGAAGTTCTTGCGCTCGCCCATCTCGATGAAGTCGGGATCGTGGTAAGCCCCCTGCCCGGGCAGGACGTTCCAGTAGTCGAATCCGGTCGGGTCGGAGACGAGGTGCCACTTGCCGATCATGGCGGTCTGATAGCCCACTCGCTGGAGGAGCTTCGGGAAGGTCTGTTGCGACCCGTCGAAAGTGGAACGGTTGTCCGGGAAGCCGTTCAGGTGGCTGTACTTGCCCGTCAGGATGACGGCGCGGCTCGGGCCGCAGATCGAGTTCGTGCAGAAGCAGTTGTCGAACCGCATCCCCTCGCCCGCGATGCGATCGATGTTGGGCGTCTGGTTGATCGCGCTGCCGTAGCAGCTCATGGCGTGCGCGGCGTGGTCGTCGGCCATGATGTAGAGGATGTTCGGGCGGTCGCCGCCCCCCTGGCCGGCCCAGGCCCGTGCGGACATGGCTGCTGCGAGTGACCCCAGCGCCGTGGTGCGAAGGAACTCTCGCCGTCCTAACTGATGGCTCATCACTCTCCTGCCTTTCCTGTTTCCCCGGGGAAACGCGATGCGGGGCTTTTCGGCGGGGCCTCCGCGACTGCCTTCGCGATTCGCGGGCGCAGGCGCGGGGATTCGCGGCGCCGAAGGCGCGTGCGGGGCGAAGGAGCGTCGCATGGCGGCACGGCTCGCATGCTTGGTTCTGGCTCTCACCGCGTCTCAGGCCCTTGCCGACCCTACCGCGCGCCTGGACGCGATCAACGGCTACCGCGTGCTCACCGTCGAGGGCGACGCATACGAGCGCGGCGCGCTTCACGGCGTGCTTCTGGGTGAGACGGTGCGGCGCGTTGTCCGGGACGTGATCGTCGAGGGCGAGGGCGCCAGCGACCTGGACGGGCTCCTGGCTGGGGCCATGGTCATGGAGCGCCATCTGCCGCTCGAGGTCCGGGACGAACTCCGCGGACTCGCCGACGCAACGGGAGTGGCCTACCCCGAGATCGTCGCCCTACAGCTCTTCGGCGACGTGAAGCGGGGTCAGTACTGCACGGCGTACGCCGTCTTCGGGCCGGCGACTCGTACGGGTGAGTGCATCGTCGGCCGGAACATGGACTACTGGGATCACGGCGCGAGCGAATCCGGCGCCATCCTCCTCCATGAGCGCCCCGAGGAGGGCTACGACTTCCTCACCTGCTCATGGGCCGGCGTCGTGAACGGCTGGACGGCGATCAACGAGCACGGCATCGTCTGCTCGAACAACTCGGCGTACTGCCACGACTCGCTCGAGGGGCTCTCGACCTGCTTCATGGTGCGGAAGGT
>CAZCER010000445.1:0-4842 GCA_964497385.1 uncultured Armatimonadia bacterium
CAGGGTCGCCGTAGCCATGACCGAGGCGGGCGTCTAGAACCTCGCGTGGGTCACCCACCACACCCGCCACGGGCTGTACCGGCTTCGTCGCATGCTCCCCAAGCTCCGCCTCTGTTGGACCACCCGCGGAGGGGTCTTCGATGAGGAGTACGTCGACGACGCCTTCTACATGGGCTTCCGAATCCTCCAGCCCCCGTACTACTGCGTGACGGAGGGATTCGTGCAGTACGCCCATTCGAGAGGACTCTGGGTGAATGTGTCGCTCGCTCGAACCGAGGAGGAGATGCGCCACCTGATCGGGCTGAAGGTCGACGGGGTCTTCGTGGACGACCCGGACGTGCTCCGACGCCTGCTCGCGGAGAAGCCAGCGTAACAAGCTCGCGCCGTGTTGGGGGCTCGTCCCGCCTACCGCTCTCCGCGCAGCCGCACATACTCCATGGCGACGACGGTGAGCGGGGCCTCGACGTTCGTCGCGATGCGGTTCAGGGCGCGCGCCAGACCACGGTCGGACGCGTGGGGATCGCCGCCCGCTTCGCGCATCGCCGTCTCGACCTCGAGCATGAGCTTGAGAGCGTCGTTGAGGTACTCCACCAACTTCCAGGGGAGACCCTTGTCGGAGACGTTGTTGTACCGGGACTGCAGCTCCCCGATCAGCCAGTCCCAGTCCTTGACGCCCGTCTGCGCCCGGGGAGCCGCGTCGCGGCTCCGCGCGGCCTCCGCCCGGGCCGCCTCGCGCTCCCTCTCCGCCTCAAGCGCCGCCGCGTCCGTGCCGGGGAAGATGACGAGCGCGACGCGTGCGCCCATGACCTTCGCCGCGACGTTCTCAAGCGAGGCCTTAGCCGTAGGGGTCTGGAGCGTCGGGGCGCGATGCACATCGCGGGAGTCCATCCCGAGGTAAAGCCGGTCGTCTTCGAGGGCCAACGGGACGCAGGCCTCGAGCGCCTCCCAGAGCTGCACGTTCACGGGGCCGTCCTTGATCGCCTCGACCACCTTGCGCCACGACTCGCGGACCTGCTCGATGGACTGCTCCATGGGACGCCCTCCTCCGCGGATTTCGGGCACCTTAGCAGAGCCGCGTCGCCAGAGTCAACAGAACCCAGGAGCCCCGGCGCCTCGCGGAGAATAGGAGCCTGGGCGGTTCGCGCGTCCCCGCTAAGGAGCGTTTCTCGTTGACGGTTAGGCGACCCCAGCCATTCGGATACGGCAGCCATGTGGTGGGCATCGGTCTCGCGGCCGGAGAAGGGCGACGCTCACGCCCCCTGACGCTGAAGGCCAAAGGCTACCTCCGCAGCAAGGGGGCCATCCGACTCCTCGGCCAGCGCCTGATGGACTGGATCGTCAAGGCCCTCGTTGACGAGGGCATCCACCACTACATCATGGTCACCAAAGGCAAGGAGAACCGCTACCAGGTCAAGAGGCTCCTCGGGTACGGCGAAGCCCTCGACATCCACGTCCGCTACTCCCAGAGCCGCTTCGACAAGCTCGACCGCGGAAGCGCCGACGCCACCCTCCTGAACCTCGAGCAGTTCGACGTCCAGATCCCCGTCTTCACGTTTCCGACCGACTCCATCCTCGAGGTCGATGTGCGCGGGCTGCTCGCTCAACACGAGGAGACCGGCGCCATCGCCACTATCCTCACTTTCAACGTTCCCGCCGAAGACGCGATCGACACGTACGGCGTCGTGGTCACCGACGGCGACGGTCGGGTCGTCGACTTCGTCGAGAAGCCCTCGGCGCGGCAAGCCGAGGAACTCAAGGAGCGCATCGGAAGCGACCGTTTCCTCACCAACGCCGGCTTCTACATGCTCGACTCGATGGCGTGCCGCGAGCAGGCCCGCCACACCGAGATCCGCCGCATGCGCGAAACAAGCCTCGACTTCGGCAAGGACTTCCTTCCCTGGCTCGTCCGTCAGGGGCGCCCCGTCTACACGCGGCCCATCGGGCGCGTGGGAGACCTCGGCAACATCCCCGCTTACGTCGACACCATGCTGCGCGTGCTTGCGGGCGAGTTCCCGAGCGCCGACGCCCATCTCGGATACCTGCACAACCGCGAGAGGCGGATCTGGATCGAGCCCGAGACCTTGCTCATGATCGACGAATGGACGGGGAAGACGCTCGAGGAGCGCATCGAGAGCGGCGAAGTGAAACTCGGGGAGCACGTCCGAATCGGCAAGTACGTGCAGATCTCCTCGGGCGTCGAGCTGTCGCACTGCAACATCGACGACGAGTGCGAGATCTACGAGGACGCCGCGATCGTCCGCAGTTCCATCGGCGAAGGCAGCATGATCGGGCCGGGCGCTCAGATCACCGACTGCGTCTGCGGCGTCATGTGCGGAATCCAGTCCAGCAAGAGCGGCCCCACCGTGCTCTCGGGCTTCACCGCCATCGGCGACGAGGCCGTCGTGCGCGCCGGCGTCATGCTCCAGGACGGGGTGACCGTCTATCCCCGTGTGAAGGTCCCTCGTGGGTGCTACTGCCCGCCCGGCGCGGAACTCACTTCGGCGGACGATGTGCTGGAGTGGCTCTAGCGCCCCGGTGCGAACGCGGGCGCCTCACTGCGTTCGGGCAAGCTCCTGGACCACCAACTCGTACATGAGCCACTTCCCGCGCGCATGAGGCTTCCCATCGCGAAGACGCTGCCAGCGCATGTAGACGGCGTGGGTGTCCTCCCCCGACTTGTCCTTGTCGGCGGTGGTGCCCGCCACCTTCTCGCCCCGGAGTTCGACCTGCACCTGAACCGGTTCGCCAATGTCCGGGGTGTCCATCTTCGCGCCTTCGGGCGCGGGCTTGGGCTGGCCGCTCTCATCCACGACGAACTCGACCCAGTGGTTGGTCACATGGGGCAGGTAGAAGCTGGGCATGTCGCCCGTCTTCTTGCACCCTTCGCCCTCGAGCTTGGAGCGAGCCTTGCGTGAGTCCGCGTACTTCTTCGTGAGGGTGACGGGATTGTTCGAGGCGTCCTGAAGACGGATGAGCGCGAAGACCCCGCCTATGACGGCCAGAACGGCGACGATGAACCACATGACCTGTTGCGTGGCGACCCGCTTCTTCTGCTGGCGTCGCACTTCCGCTTGAAGAGTTTGCCGACGATCCATCTCTGTCCATCACTCCCGGGTAGGTTACGCGCCGACCCATAGGGTAGCCGGCCCGCCGCAACCTGTCTACGCGAACGCCCCGGCCAGGCAAGTCCGCGCCGCCCCCGCGGCGAAACGCCCATCGCGCCACAACACTGAGTGAGGTGTGATCGAGTGAACGTTACACGACGCGACTTCCTGGCCCGAGCCACGGCGGCCGCCCTCGCCGGCGCCGGCTGCTTACGACGAACCGACGCAAGCGCTCCGCGGCGCCCCAACGTGCTCTTCATCTTCGATGACCAGCATCGCGCCGACGCCCTCGGCTACCGCGGGTGCCGCAATGTGGCCACCCCCAACCTCGACCGCTTGGCGTCCGAGGGCATGACCTTCGCCAACGCGGTCTCCACCTGCCCCATCTGCACTCCCTACCGCGGCATGCTCCTGACGGGCCGCTATCCCACGCACACGGGGATCGTGCTGAACTGGATGGAGGTGAACCCGGCCGAGGAATCGATCGCTCGCCGCTTCGCCGACGCCGGCTACGCCACCGGCTACGTCGGCAAGTGGCACCTCGCCGCCGGCGCCCTCAAGCTCGCCGGCAAGCACGCGGTCACCGACGCCGACCGCGCCCGCATCCAGGCGGGGCGCCGGGAGCACTTCGCCCGCAGCCCGCACACTGAGTACGTCCCGCCCGGTCCGGCCCGCATGGGCTACGACTACTGGGCCGCGTTCAACTTCCACGCCAGCTTCCGCCGCGCGTTCTACTACCGCGATGAGCCGATCCGCCGGCTTTACCACGGTTATGAAACCGACGGTGAGACCGATCTCGCGATCCAGCGCATGCGGAACTGCCAGAACCGATCCGAGCCCTTCTTCCTCGCCGTGGCGCCCCACCCCCCGTGGAACGCGAACTCCGGTCCCGAGGGCTTCCGGCGGCGCGTCGCGCCGAGGCTTGAGTTCTCCGAGAACGTGGCCCCCGACCGCTGGAAAGACGATGCCGCCCCGCGCTGCTACTACTCTCAGATCGCCAATGTCGACGACAACGTCGGGCGCCTGCTCGCGTTCCTCGACGACTCGGGCCTCGCCGAGGACACCATCGTGGTCTTCACCTCGGACCACGGCGAGATGATGGGAAGCCACGGGCGCATGAACAAGATGGTCCCCTACACAGAGGCTTCGCGCGTACCGCTTATCGTCCGCTGGCCCGGCCGCGTCCCCGCGGGCGTTACAAGCGACCACCTCTTCACTCCCATGGACCACCTCCCGACCCTGTGCGCCCTCGCGGGGCTGCCCGCCCCGAACGGGGTCGACGGAACGGACATGAGCCCCGCATGCCGAGGCGAGAGCGTCCGGCGCGAGGCCGTCCTGATGGCGAACTACGTCTCGAACTGGGACTACTTCGACACCAACACGCACTGGCCGGAATGGCGCGGCGTGAAGACGGAGACCCACACCTACGTCCGCTGGCTCGCCGACGGCCGCGAGGAGCTGTACCACGACCTCGACGACCCCTGCCAAATGCGCAATCTCGCCTACGGCGGCAAAGCCCCCAGCGTCTTGCGCGCATGCCGGGAGTGGACCCGGGGGCTCATGGCGGAGGCGCACGACGCGTTCCTCAGAGGATGCGACTACGCGGACTGGTATGACGAGGAACGGAACCTTGTCCGCACCGCACTCGGCCCCGTCCAGCGCGCCTAGGAGCCGTCCCGGTCCCGGAGGAACCCTGGTCCGGGGTTGGGCGCTTGTTGGTTGCCCGCCCGAACGCACG
>CAZCER010000446.1:0-4820 GCA_964497385.1 uncultured Armatimonadia bacterium
GCGGGCAGCCCTCACCGATCACGATCACCTGGCGGTGGTCGGGTCCGTGGACGACGCCGTGCAACGGCCCGATCACCTCCGGGTTCGGCTACCGCATGCACCCGATCGCCCGCGTGCGCCGGATGCACACCGGCATCGACATCTCCGCCCCGTCCGGCACACCGATCCGCGCGGCGGGCGGCGGCAAGGTGATCTCGGCAGGTTGGCGCGGAGGGTACGGGAATTGCATTATCGTGGACCACGGCGGCGGCAGCACGACGCTGTACGCCCATCTGTCGGGCTATGCGGTGTCGTCCGGCGCGGTGGTCTCGGCCGGGCAGACGATCGGGTACTGCGGATCCACGGGCTATTCCACCGGCCCGCATCTGCATTTCGAGGTGCGCAAGGGCGGCGCGCCGGTGAACCCACTGTCGAACGCTCTCTAGGCGTCGCCCGAGCCGCGGACCGCGATGTAGGGGAGAGGCCACGCGCGTATGAAGGCAACACCGGTGACGCGATGGGCGCCCGCGCTGGCGTTGGCCGGATGCGCCTTGTTGGGGCAGGCGGCGGCCCAGACCGCGGACCTGCACGCACGGCGCGATGCGTTGTACGCGAGCATTCGCAGCCGGAGCGCCCTGCGCTCCGCCGCCGCTCGCGAGACCGCGTCCTGTCGTGAGGAACTCCGACGCTGCCAGGCCAGACTCGGCGCCGCCGAGCGGGACCTCGCGGCGGCGGAGGCCCGAGTCGTGGAAACGCGGACCGCGATCGTCGAGTCCGAGAAGGCCCTCCACCAGGCGCGACGGGACTATGATCGGCAGGTGCGTCTGGCGGGCGAGCGCGTTCGAGCGATGGCGCGCTCGGGAGACGCAACCTTTCTGACCGTCTTCCTCGGCGCCCGCGATTTCACGGATCTCGCCGGTCGTGCGTACGCGCGCGAATGCTTGGCGGAGAACGATGTCGAGGTCGTTGGCGAACTCGCGGAACTCGAGAGGGCGCTGGAGGTGCGGCGCCTGGAACTCGACCGCCGCAAGGAGCGCCTCACCCAGGAGCGCGAGCGGATCGCGGCGGCGAAAAGGCGCATCGCCGAAGAAACCGAGCTGGCCGAGCAACTGACCGCCCGCGCGGCCGCGGAGGAAGCGCGCCTCTCGGCGGAGATCGCCCAGATGCAGGCCGAATCCGCCCGAATCGCCGCCGAGATTCAGCGCGCGACGGCGCCCGCCTCGAATGGTGCGGCGAGCGCGCCGGCAAGCGGTTACTCCAGCGGGTACTCGGGAGCCTACACCGGCGGGTTCGTGCGGCCCGTGCCGGGCGCGGTGAGTTCTTCGTTCGGCGTGCGCTTCCATCCCATTTACCATCGACCGATTCAGCACGCCGGCGTGGACATGATCGCCGCGGAGGGCACCCCGGTGGGATCGGCCGGCGCCGGCCGCGTCATCTTCGCGGGCCAACAAAGCGGCTACGGGAACACGGTCATCGTGGACCATGGAGACGGCAGGACGACGCTCTACGCGCATTTGTCCGAGTTCACGTGTTCGGCGGGCCAGGAAGTGGGCGCCGGCCAGACGATCGCGAAGTCGGGCTCATCCGGCAATGTAACGGGACCGCACCTGCACTTCGAGGTCCGTCAGAACGGGACTCCCGTAGACCCGCTGCGAAACGGGCTCTAGAGGTCCGGCCGAGCTGTCCGGCGGGCCTGGGGATCGTCCGTCAGGCTGCGCCAAGCGCGCCGAGAGCGCGGGACACGACCCGACCCCGGGGCCGGGCGAGAGGAGCGGAGGGGCCGCCAATGCGAGCACGCGCGATGACGCGCCTTGCGACGCTGACCGTTGTCGCATGGGCGGTATCCTCTGCGCTCCACGCCGAACCGGTGTACAAGATCTCGGTGATCGACAACGGCGGCCCCAATCCGGTGCTCTTCCCGGATCACCTCTCCGCCCTTGCCGCCGCGCCCGAGGCCGAGCCGACGATGCTCAGCGCGGACCTCGTCCTCGCGAAGTGCCGCATCGTCGAGGATGGCGTGTACGCGGCGCTCGAAGAGCAGCTCCAACGCGGCGCCGAGAAGATGCCTCTAGGCAAGTCGGGGCTCCTGAAGCGCTTGGCCGAGGAACTGCTCACCCTCGAGAGCCCGAAGACGGCGCAGACCGTCGAGACGGCCAGTCGGGCCATTGCGTACGTCGCGGCCGCGCGAACGGCCTCCGGCGAAGCCGATGTGGGCCTCCTCGCGGAGGAGCCGCAGCGCCTGTGCGACGCGCTGGTGGCCGCGTACGCGTCGGACGTCTTCCGGTCCACTCCGTTGGGTTACTACGGTTGGACCGAAGCGTTGCGCAACGCCTACGCCCAAGATCGTCTGCTTCAGACGCCGCTGGTCGTCACTCCCGGGGCGGAGATCACGGACCGCGCGGCGCGGGAACTGGGCGACTCGGTCGAGGAGCAGTTCGCGGTCGCCGAGCTGATCTCGGACTGCATCCTCAACGACGCGGAGATGCTGCAGTCCTACTCCGTTCTGATGTCCCTCTATCAGGGGCTTTACGGCCCTCCGGAGGCGCTCTGCGCGCTGGACTTCCAGGGGATTGACGATCTTCCGTCTCTCCAGCAGAGTCCCGCCTACCGCCTCATCGCCGGAGGCTCCCCCGGGGGCCGCGTCGAGTGGCAGCTCTTCCCCCACCCTTTCGGCCGCGAGGCGCGCTTCTTCGACGTTCTGTACGCGGCTGGCGAGCCGGCCGACCCGACGGCTCTGCGGAAGTACCTCGCGGACGTCGACGCCGGAACCGCGCCCGTGTCGGCGCCGGCGGACCAGGGCTTCTACGCCCTCTCCGAGTACTCGCTCTACGCGCTCCTTCTGCCCGACCGGTCGATGGAGGCGGCGGTGCTCGCGCACACGCCCGAGTACGCCCAACGCCTTCGAAGCCAGTACGGCGTCTCGCCAGGGCAGACCAAGGAGACCCGCGCCAAGCGCGTCGGCAGCGCCGTGCGCGGCGTCGGGACGTTCAGCGTCGAGCCGCTGCCGACGCTCTACGTCCGCAGGGCGGCCGCGATCGGGGCGCTCCGAAAGTGCATCGTCGGCGCTCTGGGCGAGAGTTCGCCCAGCTACATCAAAGGCCTCAGAGACGACGGATCCCGCGCGGCCGCGCCCGTGGCCAAGGAACTGCAGGACTTGCAACACCTGCTGCTCGGCCTCTACGCCGCGTCCTGCACCGACCTCTCGCTTGACCTGCTTTCCGCGGAGATCGCCGATCCGGAGCAAGAAGGGGCGCATCTCTACTCCGAGAGCCAGCTCGCCACCTGGGCGGAGGAGGCCAACGCGTGGAGCCTCCGCCGGGCGTCGGACCCAGACTTGGCGCGCGACGTGCGCCGCGTGACGCCCGTCCGCCAGCGGCTGGATCGCGCGACGCACTACTGGTCGTGCTTGGGCGTGCAGCTCGCCCGGATCGAGGTCTCGGCCCTTCTTCCCGACGCCGGCGAGCCGGTCAAGACTTGGACCACGGTCGAGGTCTGCGCGGAGGGCATTCGCAAGGGAGAAGGGGCCACGACGGAGACGCTTCGGGCGGCGCTAGACGAGACGGCGCGTCCGAAGGTCGGAAGGCGCCTGGTCGGGGCGTCCACAGGCTTTCCCTGGCTGCGCCTGCTGGGGTGGGGCGCGTGTGGGCTGGCCCTCCTGGCGTTGTTGGGCGGAGCGGTCGCGTTCGTCGTGTCGCGGGGCAGGCCCCAACCGCGCTACGCCGCGCGCCGGCGCACCGGGAAGGCGCGCCCCCGCAAGCCCACGCGACGAGGCGGCGGACCCCGCTCCTCCTAGCCTCCCAACAGGTTCAGGGACGGGAGGTTGGTGGTCAACCCCGTCTCGCCCCAGTCGGACACCTTCCACTGGCCGTCCTCGCGAACCAGCTTGTGGACGCCGCTCGCGGATATGGGGCCGGAGAGACCAAGCTTCGACGCGCCGATCGTGCCCTCGATCTTCACGTCCGCTTCGGCTGTCTTCCCCTTCACCTTCACTTTGGTCTTGTCGACCGTCACGGTGACCTGGAGGCTGGGGCCAAGCTGAAACGCCGTGGCCGTCTTGCAGAGCGACGCAAGCTGCTCGATGTCGGCCGCAGCGGCGCCGGTGGTGAGACGTTCGAGCGCGGCGAAATCGAGCGCGTTCGCGGCGGTCTGCATCTCCCCATACGCGGCGACGATCTTCCCCTTCTCGCGCGCCGGGTAGATCACCAGCGTGCCCACAAGCGCCCCGGCGACGCCCAAGAGAGCCACCAGCACGAGCACAAGCACGAGGCCGCGCTTGCTCGAGCCGGAGGTCTTCATCCCTCGCGCCTGGGGAGCGGCCGGCGCCATGGGAGGCGCCTGTCCCGAGGCTCCCACCGGCGCGCCGCATCCGGCGCAGAACGCCGCCCCGGCCTCGTTGTCCCACCCACACTGCCTGCAGACCATCTGTCGGCCACCGCCTTTCGTGGTATCCGGCTACGCGCTTTCCGCCTCGGAGGGCTCCACGGGGCGCATCTCCCCGCGGCGCTCCGCCGTCACGGACACGGACACCCGATCACCCCGCCCGCCGGTCCCTGCGCGGTAGACGAGCAGCTTCACCTGCTCGCCAGGCCGCACGCCGCCCAAGAGGCGAGAGACATCGTCGAGAGCGCCCACTTTCTCCCCGTTGATCTCGACGACCCAGTCGTTCTCCAGAACCCCAGCCCTCTCCGCCGGCCCGCCGGGCACCACGCTCGTCACCAGGCACCGGGAATCGGGCCCGGGCCCCCACTGGTCGGCGTCCCAAGCGGAGACTTGAGCCACCTGAATCCCCAGATAGGTGTCGCTGAGCAGCGAAGACACCACTTGGCGAAGCTTCGCGGCGG
>CAZCER010000447.1:0-2296 GCA_964497385.1 uncultured Armatimonadia bacterium
CGGAGAGCGACCTTCGCACGGGGCCAGTCGCCAACTCGAATGCCTGACAACCTGACAGCCGAGGCGCGCCGACGGGCGATGCAGTCCGTGCGCGCGAAGAACACCAGCCCGGAGATGCGCGTCCGAGCGGCGCTGCACGCGGCCGGGCACCGATACCGACTGCATGCGCGCGACCTGCCCGGGCGCCCCGACGTAGTCCTGCCCCGCTACCGGGTCGTCGTGTTCGTCCATGGGTGCTTCTGGCACTGGCACGGGTGCGCGCGCTGTCGGATGCCGGCTGAGCGGCGCGATTACTGGTTGGCGAAGATCGCCCGCAACGTTGAGCGCGACCGACGCACGCGCGAGGCGCTCGAGCGCACCGCCTGGCACCAAGTCGTCATCTGGGAGTGCGAACTCGACGCCGGCGTGGCGCGCCTCCTCCGGCTTCTGAACGCGGCGCAGCCCAAGCGCCCCGCGGCGCGAACCGCCTCCGAGCCCGAGTAGTTGCACCAATGTGAGGACGGTGAGCGCGAAGGAGTCGGCAATGGCGGACGAGACCCGACGCCGCGGCGCGAGGATCGCGGCGGCGATCCTCGCCGGGGGCAAGGCCACGCGCTATGGAGGCGTCCAGAAGGCGCTGCTGGAGGCCGAACCGGGCCTGCCGTTTCTCGCCGAGCAATGGCGCGCCCTCCGAGAGGCCGGCGTCTCCGACATCGTGATCTCCGCCTCGGATCCGACTCCCTTCGAGCCGTTCGGGTTGCGCGTTGTCCCCGACCGCAGACGGGACTACGGCCCTCTCGCGGGGATCGGCAGCACGCTCCGCGAGTTTCGCGAGACGCATGACGCCGTCTTGTTCGCGCCGTGCGACATGCCCGGCATCCGCGCGCGCGAGGTGACGACCCTTCTGAACGCGTTCCGAGACTCGCGGCAACCGATCGTCGTGGGCGCCCTGGCCGACGACGCCTGGCGGCCGCTCTTCGCCGTCCTCGCGACGACGTGCCTCCCCCAGGTGACCCGCGCGATCAGCGAGGACCGCCTCCGCATACGCGCGCTCTGGTGCGAGATCGGCTGCGAGGCGGTCTTCTTTTCGGACCCCGCTGCGCTCACGAACATCAACTGCCCGGCCGACCTCGAGCGGTGGCGGAGGCTCCGGGCGGACAGAGCGCAAGCCCTTGAGGGCGATCGGCTCTCGACTACATAGACCCGCAGGATGACCGAAGAGATGTGGAGCCTCAGAGTGCGGCACGAAGTGAGTTCGGAGCGTCGTCGTGAGGTGCACCGGCAGGTGTTCTCCGGCAGCGCGCCACGTGGAGCCTACTACGTCATGGCGGCCCTTAGCGCCGTCATCGCCGCCTACGGACTTCTCTCGAACAGCACCGCCGTGGTGATCGGCGCGATGCTCGTGGCTCCGCTGATGGGCCCGATCTTCGGGATCGGGCTCGGGTTGGCGTCCGGCAACCGGAGGATGTTCAGCGTGGCCTTGCTGGGCGAGACCAGCGGGGTCGCGGTGGTCCTCGGCGCTTCGATCCTGATCGGGCTCCTGCCGTGGCGGATGGAGTTCGGCTCCGAGATCCTCGCCCGAACCCAACCGACGCTCTATGACTTGGTCATTGCCCTGGCGTCCGGAGTCGCCGGCGCCTACGCGATGGCCGACAAGCGCGTGGGCTCGGCACTGCCCGGCGTGGCCATCGCGACCGCGCTTGTGCCGCCTCTCGCGACGTGCGGGCTTTGCCTGGCGGCCCTGCAATGGAGCCGAGCGCTCGGCGCGTTCCTCTTGTTCGTCGCGAACTTCCTGGCGATCGAGCTGGCGGCGGCGGCCGTCTTCAGCGCCTACGGGCTCGCGCGCGATCCCGATGCGCCGGACCGGCCTCAACTGCGCGAGACCGCCCGGCGCCACGCCCTAAGCGTGCTTGCTCTGCTCGGAATCGGCGCCTACCTCACGGGCGTCCTCGTGAGCCTAGCGCACGAGCGCACGGTTCAGAGCCGGATGCGGCAGAGCCTCTCCGCCGGTCTCAGCGACACGGCCGGCGCCGTGCTGACCGACCTCTCCGTTCGCCCCCGCGACGGGCGGCTGACCGCCGTCGCGACGGTGCAGACCCCGTCGAGCATCGAAGCCGACGGCGTCGCCGCCCTCGAGGAGCGCCTGATTGCGGACTTCGGCGACTCCGTGGAACTCACCGTGCGCTCGGTCGTCTCACGGGACTTTGACGCGAGGGGTCCGGCGTTTCTCTCGCCCGACGCCGAGGAACTCGCCCGGGTCACCGCCGTGCTCCGAGGCGAGGTCGCGGGCCTGGGCGGCGTGACGCTCAGCGATGTC
>CAZCER010000447.1:2306-4818 GCA_964497385.1 uncultured Armatimonadia bacterium
CATGGAGTCGCGCGGGGCCGGCGAGACGATCGTCGCCGACGTCCGCGCGCCGACTCCGCTCGAGCCGCGGCAAGTGGCCGAGATCGAGGAGGCGCTCCGTCGCCATGCGCAGTCAGCCGCGCGCCTGGTCGTGCGGTCCGTGCTCACGCGCGATGCCTCGGCCGAAGGCTACATCTACGCGCGCGGCGACCAGGAGACCCTCGACCGAGCCTCGGCCGCCATCGAGCGCGAGATCGCTCGACTGCCCGGCGCGCGATTGGCCGGCGTGCACGGAAGCACGAGCGCCGACGCGGTCGAGATCACCGCGGTGGTGGAGGCGCCGGAGGCGGTCTCGCCGCCGCTCGTGCGGGAACTCCGCGACGCCGTCGCCGCCGAAGTGAACCGCGACACGCGGCTGGTTGTGCGGTCCGTCATCACGCGCGACGCCGACGCCGAACGCTTCATCGATTGGGATCCCGCTGAGAGGGAGGCGCTCGGACCCGAGGAGGCCGACCTCCACGCTCGGATCGAGGAAAGCCTTCGCGGCGAACTGGACAGAAGGCTCTCCGGCGCGACGCTGTCGGAGACGCGGTGCGCCGAGCGAGACGGGCGTCTACTCGTCTTCGCGGCCGTGCGGGCGCCGACGGTGTGCGACGCGCGGATGGTGCGGCTGCTGGAGAACGCTCTGCGGCGCGACGTGGAAGCGCGTGTGGATCTGACCGTCCGGTCCGTGGTCGGCGCGGACGCCACCTCCGACGGCTACATCGGCCGGTTCGATGAGTGGACGCTCACGAACGCGCCGGCCGAGCGCCGGAGCGCGGTCGGGGTCCGGGCGTGGTGGCGGAGCGTCAGGGAGCGCTTCACCGCTCCGGAGGCCCTCCAGCCTCCGGCGGCGTCGGACTCGCGATAGGGGCCGGCTCTCGCCCCAAACAGAGATCGATCACGTCGAGCGCCCCCAGCTTGTCGAGCGGGTCGTTGTTCGAGCCGCAGTTCGGGGCCTGGACGCAGGCGGGGCAGCCGTCCTCGCACTGGCACTCCGCGATCGTGCGGCGCGCGAGTTCCAGGAGTTCGTCGATTCGCTCATAGGCGAACTCCGTCACCCCTACGCCGCCCGGGTAGTTGTCGCAGAGGGAGACGACCGGGCCTCCGGTGTAGGAGTCGCACAGGGTCGAGTACCCGGCCACATCCTGCGTCCCGCAGAACGCCAGAAGCGGCATCACCGCGACCGCCGCATGCTCCAGCGCGTGGAGTGACCCGAGGGGACTGCGGCCCCGCCGCGTGAGGTAGTCGGCGAGGCTCACGTCCTCCTGACCCGTCGCGGGCGACAGCAGGAAGCCGACCGTCTCCATGGTCTGCGGGGGGAGTTCGACCGGGTGGGTCTCTTGGGCCTGCGGGCCCTGCTCCGGCTGCGCCGCGTACCCGACGACTTTCGACGTCATGGTCATCTCGGCGTAGCGAACGTCCGCGCCCGCGATGCGCCGCGCGTCGATTTCGTCATCCACCGCGGCCTCGAAGGTGACGAGAGGCTGCGTGAGGTGCTTCGCCTTGCTCGGTTCGACATAGGCGACGCGTTTTTCGGTGTCGCAACGCTTCACGAGGTACTTCTCGCCCTGGTGCAGATAGACGGCCTCGGGATGCAGGTAGAAGAGCGCCGTGGCGGCGTCGACCGTCCCGACCAAGTCTTCGCACTTCCCCGTGACGATGCGGTATGCCGCGCCCGCCGAGGAGCGCAGGCTCACCTCAGAAGCCGGGCTGAGGCTCGGGTTCGCGTACCAGCGTGAGCGCTTCTCCACGAGCCCCGCCTCGCAGAGCACCCCCAGGAGCCCTTCGACGAGTGGGCGGTCGGCCCACACGCGCCCGAGTTCCCGCTCCTCGATCGGGAGTTCCGCGGCCGCGCAGAGAAGATGGCCGCCGAGGATGAAGCGGTTCGACGGATCGGCCATCGCGCGCTCCGCCTGGTGCTCACGGAGATACTCCGGGTGGCGCGCGAGGTACTGGTCGATGGCCGAGGCCTGAGGCAGCAGAAACACAGCGCTCGGCCTGCCCGCCCGGCCGACGCGGCCGGCCTGCTGGGTGAAGCTCGCGATCGTCCCCGGGTAGCCGACGATCACGCACGCGTCGAGGCCGCCGATGTCCACGCCGAGTTCGAGGGCCGTGGTGGCGTACACGCCGAGCAAGTCGCCTGTGACAAGCCGCCGCTCGATGGCCCGCCGCTCCTCCGGAAGGTAGCCTCCTCGATAGGCGAGGAGCTTGTCGACGGCGGGGGAGTCGCGCCTCAGGAGGAGGGCGCGCGTGCGAAGCAGGAGACGCTCCGCGGCGCTCCGAGTACGGACAAAGGCGATCGTGCGGACGCCCTCTTCGATCAAGCCCGCGACGAGGCGCGACGCCTGACCGAACGCTCCGCCGACGCCGGCGCGGCCGCCCCCATCCGCCCGCGGCCTCTCCGCGTCGTCCTCATCGCCGGCGTCTCCGGGCTGGGAGGCGTTCCAGACAACGAACGTTTTCGTTCCCGCTGGCGAGCCGTCGCGATCCA
>CAZCER010000448.1:0-4817 GCA_964497385.1 uncultured Armatimonadia bacterium
GTCGTCCGAATCCGCGAACATGATCGAGCGGACCGCGGCGGCGATGGAGGAGATCAGGACCGGACGCACCGCGACGGGCGAGACCCTCACACTCCCCTACCCTCTCCGCTGGCGCGAGGAGTGGCGCTCGCCGCGCTGCTGGGCGCCGTTTGTGGTGATCGGCGGCGGGTAGGAGGAGGGCTGTGGATCACAGGCACGGAGGCCTGTGCCACGGGCCTGTGCCACGGGCCTGTGCGACAGGCGGCCTACAGCGTCTCATCGGACGTCGGCGGCCGCATCGCCCCGCGGCGCCTCCAGAGCGCCCGGCTGCGCTTGAGGCTCTCCGCCTTCTCGATCGCGGGTCGCTCGCGCAGGACGCGCTCGGTGGCCTCCTGAGCCTGCAGCAGCCCGTTCAGCCGCTCGCGGGCCTCTTCGTTTGAGGGGTCGCACCGGAGGGCCGTTCGGTAGGCCTCCGCCGCGTCGGCAAGCCAGCCATACCGATCGAGGGCGATCCCGCGCGCCACATGCAAGCCCGGGTCGTTCGGTTCCAGCGCAAGCGCGTCGGACACGATCACCAGCGCGTGATGATAGGCGCGGTAGTCCCGCGCGGCGTCCCCCCCGCGGATCGCCTCGCGCGCGGCCGCGGCCCCGCGCTCGCGCACCTGCCGGCGTGCGTCGAGCCGCTGCACGAGCGCTCGGACTCCTCCGTCGTCCGGTCTGGCTTCGGCAAGCCGCAACGCGAAGTGTCCCGCTTCATCGAGACGGTCGGTCTTCTCCAGGAGTTCGACCAGCGTCCGCAGCGTCCCCGGGTGTTCTGGGTGCAAGTGGTGCGCGCGCCGAGCGGCGTCGATCGCCGCGGCGTCCGCCCCGCGCGCGAGTTCGGAGCGCGCCACCCTGAGCAGCGACTCGCACGCGGGTTCCGCTTGGCGGAAGGACTCGCGCAGTGTGGCGAGTTCGGCGGCGATTTCCGCGTTGTCGGGGTCGAGCGCTTGGGCGATCACGAGGTGATCGCGCGCCTCGGCGGCCTCGCCCCGACTCCGGCAGAAGAGCGCAGCGGAGAGCCGCACGTCCACATCGTCCGGCGCCGCGCGGACGGCGGCGTAGAGCGCGCGCTCCGCCTCCTCGGGCATCCCGAGGGCCTGGAGAGCCTGTCCGAGGAGCGCGTACTCCGCTGGCGCGAGGCCGCCCTCCCGCCGACTCGCGTCCTGCAGCGCCATGGCCGCGGCCGCGGCGTCGCCCTCCTCCAGCAACGCAAGCGCCGCGTCGTGCGCGTCGTTCGCCTCAGGGAGCGCGCGCGGGGCTTCGGTCGTGGGCGGTCGGTCCGAGCGGTCAAGCGCCGCCGGCGCGCCGCAGACCGGGCAGACCGCGGCGTCCGGCAGCAAGCTCGCCCCGCACGCGGAGCAGCTATTCCGCTGAGCCGAGTAGCTCGGTGGTTTCCTCGAGTTGGCCAAGCACCCCACCCCCCTCCTCCGCGGCGCGCGCCTCGGCGGCCGCGCGGTCCGCGGACTCCGCTTGATCCAGAAGCGCGCGCATGCGCCGTACTCTCTCGCGCCCCAGGAAGCCCGGTCCGCGATAGCGGAGCGACTCCGCCCGAGCGTAGTGCGCATCGGCGCGCTCGAGCGCCTCCCGAGCGCCCGTGAAGTTCACACGGCTCGCCTCGACGCCGGTGAGGGTCGAAAGAAGCTGGTCTCCGTAGCCCTCCACGACCTGGCCCACTCCGCGTCGCTCACCCACGAGGGCCCCGGGCAAGAACGCCAGTTCCGCGTCGCCCGCCTTGCAGCGGAGGTTCGAAGCGTCCACAAGCGACCACCCGAGCGACAGCACCACGCCGCGTCGGTAACAGGCCTCGGCCGCGGACACGTTCACACCGCTGAGCCGGTCGCCGAGCCAGGGCATGAGAGCCCACGCGAGCGCGCCGCCCACCAGGAGCACCGAGAATCCGAGACCCACCACACGGGCGACCTTTCGGGTCTGGCGCCGCAGGAGGATCATCATCGGCCCGGCCAGCGCTCCGCAGACGAGCAGCGTGAGAAACGACCCGAGGATGGGGGACTTGCCGAGGAGGCCGAAGAGCGCCAGGAACACCCACAGCGTGGCCGCAAGCGGGGGGGTGACCGTATACCAGATCCAGCCGAAAGCGACGAGAAGGTCGGACTCCGGCTTCGCCGCCGACTCGCGTTCACGCACCCGCTCCACACGGTCGGCGAAGCGCGAGTATTCGGTGCTCCGAAGAGGCGCCGAGGCGGCCGGATCCGCGTGGGTGATCCGGCACACTCGGCAGGCCGAGCCCGCGCCGTCGCAACGCTCGCAGACCGGCCGCCCGCACGCCGGACAGACGGCCACCGCGGAGCGCGCCGGGTGATAGAAGCACGCCGCGTGCCGCGGGGCCTCGGAGAGAACGCTCGCGTCGGCGGTCTCGCGTCGAGCCAGGCGCTGGTCGTAGCGATCCCGCGCGCTCTCGTCCCGGAGCGTCTCGTAGGCTTCCTGGAGTTCCTTGAAACGGCGTGCGGCCCACTCGCGGCGGTCCTCCGGATGGACGTCGGGATGAAGTTCCCGCGCCCGCGCACGGTAGGCCTCGCGAATCTCGTCAGCCGAGGCCCGCGGATCGACGCCCAGGATGTCATAGAAAGTGGGCACGGGTCAGGGCCTCCGGGGTCCGCGGGGCTTGCCGGGTGCGGCATAGGCTCGCTGCGAGGCGGGGACCCCTCGCCCACTCGGGCCGCCTAGAAGAACCGCCACGGGTCCACCTGCTCTCCATCGTTCACGCGCTTCGCGATGAGGGCGGCGTCGAAAGCGGAGACAAACGGGACGATCGGCGCGACGCAGAAGCAGTACAGCCCCCAGGACAGGACGCCGAGCACCACGAAGGCGGCGAGGGTCGCGACCAAGAGCGCCGCCCCCTTCGCCGGCTGGCCGACGTACATCTGGCCCACGCCGGGGATGAGACCCAGGAGAGCCGCGACCGCCGGGCTCTTCAGTTCCCCCGAGTGCTCGAGCTTGGGCCTCGGGCGGCGGGGACCGGTGAGGCCGGGCTCCGCGCCCACACGAGGAGGCGCGATCGCGGCCGGAGCGGCGCGCTGGTCCCGCTGACCGGCCAGCGCGTTCTCCGGCTTGAGTTCGGCCCCGCAACCGACGCAGAACCGCCGGTCGGAAGGGTTGTCCGCGCCGCAGCGAGGGCACTCCACCGCTAGACGCCCCCGTTCCCGGGCCGCGCCAGCCCGCTCACATCACGGCCGCAGCGCGCGCAGAAGGCCCAGTCCTTGTCTAGCCTACGGCCGCAACCGGGACAGAACGCGTCCCCGCCGTCGGCCGCGGGCGCGCCCGCCGGGGCGGGTTCGGAGGACGCCTCCGGCAGCGCGGTCAGCACGTAGCCCCCGTCCTCAAGCGGCGTCGCCTCCAGCACGGGATCCGGCGTGAGCACGAGAAGCGGCTCCTCCGGCGGCGCCGGCCGATGGACCTCGCCGCCGTAGCCAGAGCGCAGAGCCGTGAGTTCGGAGGCGGGCAGACTCGTCCAACGCGCCTCGTGGACGAGCCGGCGGACGACGCTCGCGTTCGGGAAGAGCGCGTCCGTCATCCACCCGTACTCTACGACCCCTCCGTCGCGCAGATGGATGGTCACCTTGCTCGTGCCGCGCAGGCCCTTCCGCACCGCGTAGTCGCGCACGTTCGGCAGGGGGATGAGGTCGTAGTCGCCGAGTTCCGGGTTCACCTGCAGCAGCCGGTAGCTGGTGAGCACGAAGCGGTCGGGCAAGGCGTCCACAAGGAACTCGCCCTGAGCGGGCTCGATGCCGGCGAACAGCGTGTCGTAGGCCCACCAGTAGTGCTCCATGAGGCCGCGCGCGCCGAGTTTCAGAGCCTCATCCGGCGTGAGGGCCGCGAAAGGCAGCGCCCCGCGAACCAAAGCGTCGAAGGTGTTCTGGAAGAAGGTGTTCCGCGCCCGACCGCCGCGCGCCAGCAGCCGCGCCACTACGCCTGCGAACTCGTCCTGCAGATCCGCGAGAAGCGCCACCGCGTCGGTGTCGTCCGGCGCGAGATGCACCCCGAGCCACACGTCGCGAATCGCGTCGGAGAGGATGTGGAAGCGTGACTCATCGGGGTTCTCGACCGAGCCGCGGTACACCCGGTCCACGAGCCATCGCACCGCGCCGGCCGCGACGGCGGCGTCGGCGGACCCCGTTCGCGAGGCCTCCGCGCGCAGGCGGTCGGCTGTCTCCGTGTAGCTTCGGATGAAAGCGGGATCCGCCGTCGCGTCACGGGTGGACGCGGCGGCGAGCGATCCGAGGGCCGCGGCGCGCGCGTCCGCGAAGCGCTCGTCGCGGGCCGCCAGGTCGGCGAGTCGCACGCGGGCCTGCGGCGGCGCATGGGTGAGGAAGGAGTCGACAAGCGCTCCGAGGTGCTCGAGGAAGCCGGGCAGCTCGAACTCGCGCGTGCGAAGGTCGAGCAGGGCGTGGAGGCCGACCGCGGCCGCGCCGTAGTCGCCGGTGACGAGCCCGTGGAGCGCCTGCAGCGTGCCGGCGAAGAAGAGCGCCGGCCGTGGATCGGGCCGGCTGCGCGCGAGTTCCTCGAAACGACGGCCGGCCGACTGGAAGAACCGGCGCTGCGCGTCCGGGAGCGCGGCCTCTCCGACGGCGGCCTCGGCGTCCCAGCCCCGCGAGACGGGCAGGGCGACAAGGAACCGCGGGATGGCCTCGGCCAGCAGCTTGCCTCCGGAAGAGAACAGGGGGCGCTCGCGGAGGGCGAGCGAAGCCTGCCAGATCGCGAGGCCGGGGAGGTCGGACCGGAGGTAAGCGATGCCTGTCGTGACGTAGAGTTCGGCGGTCGCGAACCGCCCGTCGACG
>CAZCER010000449.1:0-4809 GCA_964497385.1 uncultured Armatimonadia bacterium
CTGGCCTCGGCGGCCCCCTCGACGGAGGGCTTCGCGATGCCCGCTCGTGGATACCGGTACACCGTGGCGTAGGGGGTGAGGCCGTCGAGACGCTCGAGGTAGCCGCCCAAGCTCGCGGCGTGCTCGGAAGCGAGGCGCGCAAGTTCCGCGAGGTCGTGCGTCTTCGTGAACGGCACGTCGCGCGACACGAGGAATGCCTTCAGCGCCTTCTCGGCGGCTTGCTGGTAGGGGAAGAGAGCGTGAGGAAGATGCGGGGGTGAGCCCGCCTCCAAACACGCGGCAGCGGCAAGATCGTCGCTCGCCTTACGGAGCCACTGACTCACGAGGTCGCCCCGCGCGTCGGTCATACAGCACCCGTCCGTCGGTTAGAATGCGATGCTCCAGGGAGGCCGCAACACCGGCGAAGGCGGCTATCTCATCCACCGTATAGACCAGCACGTCCTTGCTAACGCCGACATCGCGGAGGGCCCGCCTCGCGCGTGCCTCGCGCTCCACGATGCTCTCGTTCGACGAGGCGACAACCACCGCCAGGTCGTAGTCGCTCCGAGTATCGGGCGTGCCCCAGGCTCGGGAACCGAAGAGGACGACCCGTTGCGGCTGGAACGCCCTGACGAGCCGCGCTGTGAGCGCCGCCAGGACATCGGTCGGAGCATCCACAGTGGCTTGGTCCATGTGGAGATCATAGCACATGGACCGACCTGGCCGCCGAAGGACCTACTCCGGCCCGGCGTCCGCCCGGTCAAAGACCTCGCGGGCCCGGTCGAACTCCCCGAGCATGCAGAAGACCTTGCCGAGCGTGAGTTGGAAGATCTGGTTGCGGGGCTCGAGGTTGGCGGCCCGTTGGTAGCGGTCGAGGGCCTGCTCGAACTCCCCGGCGTTCAGGAGGCAGTGCCCGAGGCCGCACTCGGCGCGGGCGCATCCGGCGTCTTCGGCGAGCACCTGCCGATAGAGCCCCGCGGCGTCCTCGTAGCGGCCGTCCTCGCGAAGCTGGTCCGCCCGGTCGAGCATCGCCTCTCGCGCCTCACTGGCCATCGGGGCGTCTGTCGCCGCGGGCTGTGTGCGCCGCCGTACGCGCTCCCAGGTCTCGAGCGAGAGGAAGCTCTCGGAGACGTTCGCCTCCATCTCGTGGAACAGGGCCCAGGGCGCGGCGAAGGTGAGATGGTCGGGCTGGAGCAGCGTGCGAACGGTGACGTCGGTTCCGCCGATGATCGCCCGCGGGCTGCTCCGCCTGGACTCGTGGTAGGGCATGAGGCAGAGGAGCTGACAGCCGGAGCCGAAAGGAATCGCGACGCGGTCGCCGTCGGGGTGGGGGAAGTTCGCGAGCACGACCAGGGCGGAGATCTGGTCCGGGTTCGCGAAGAGACAGACGACCTCCGGGCGCTCTCCCTCGTCCACGAGCGAGAACGGCTTCACGACCACGTACTCGGCGGGCGCCTCCTCATCGGAGAGGCTCCTGAGCCATCCGGCGGCCGCCTCGGGAGTCTTCTTGTAGCGCTCGCCCTCCGGGTAGCCCTCACCACGCCCCGTGGAGAGGAAGTGGTCGAGTCCGCCCGGGATGGACGCCGCGCCCTTCCCGAAGCAGAGGCCCGTTGAGGCGCCGGGGCACCCGCACGTCGTCCTGCTGAACGCGGCGACCCGCCTCGTGCGAGCGGCGGCGACGAAGAGCGACACCACGCAGCCGCGGCCGCCCTCGGCGAACCCGAGGGCTCCGTCGGGCCGCTGGTCGCTGAAGAGCATCGCGAGCGGCTCATACTCGAGCCCAAGCGTCTCCGCGAGCGGACTGCGCATCGAGCTTCACCTGCCTCCGAGTGCGTGCAACGCATGCCTTCCGATCCCCGGCGAGCATTCCTTCGTCCCTCCATCAACACCGAGGACGGCGAGGACAGGCCTTACGGCGGGGCGAAGCATGAGCGAAGCTCACGTGGACCGGAGGCGACAGCATGCACGCGCACTGGAGTTGGATGTTGGGGCTCTGTCTGCTCGCGGGACTCGTCCAGGCGGCCCGAGCGGAGCGGGTGATCGAGGTCTCGCCGGGCGGGGCCGTCGGTTCGCTGGCGGCGGCGCGCGACGCCGTGCGTTTGCTGCGCCGAGAGGTGGGCCCCGAGGAGCCGATCCGCGTGGTCATCGCCGAGGGCGAGTACTTCCTCGATGAGGTGGTCCGCTTCACGCCGGAGGACAGCGGGACCGAGGCGGCCCCCGTGGTCTACGAAGCCGCCCCCGGCGCGCGCCCGGTCTTCACCGGCGGGCGCCGACTCACCGGCGTCTGGGAGGAGCGCGACGGCGTCTGGGTTACGCGTGTCCCGGAGGTCGCGGCCGGTGAGTGGTATTTCGAGCAACTCTGGGTGAACGGCGCTCGCGCCATCCGGGCGCGTACCCCGAACCGCTTCTACCACTACGCCTATCGTCCGGTGAAGCATGGCCCTGATCCGCTCACGGGCGAGCCCGCGGATCTCTCGGGCCGGGCTTTCGTGACCCATCCCGGCATCCTCCGCGAGTGGGAGAACATGAACGACGTCACGCTCGTGCTCTATCACTCCTGGGAGGTTACACGGCTCCGGATGGCGGCGGTGGATCTCGCTGAGAACACCGGCTACACGACGGCCCCGACTCCGTGGGGCTTCTGCCAGTGGGGAACGAACCAGCGCTTCCACCTCGAGAACTTCCGCGAGGCGCTCGACGAGCCAGGCGAGTGGTTCCTCTCGCGCGACGGGACGCTCAGCTACAGGCCGCTCCCCGGCGAGGACATGGCGACCGCCGAGGTCGTCGCGCCGGTGACTCAGCGTTTCGTGGAGTTTGTGGGGGAGCCCGAACTCGGGTTGCCTGTGGAGCACATCGTGCTGCGCGGCCTCGCGTTCCGCCACGGCGCCTACGTGTTGCCTCCGCAGGGCCACGGCGACGGGCAAGCGGCCTTCACCATACCGGCCGTGATCCAGGCGGACGGGGCTCGCGGGATCGCGATAGAGGACTGCGAGATCGGCCACATCGGGATCTACGGAGTCTGGTTCCGTCGCGGGTGCCGCGACTGTCGGGTCGAGCGGACCTACATCCACGACATGGGGGCCGGCGGCGTGCGGATCGGCGAGGGCGAGATACGGCCCGGCGAAGCCGATCGCACGAGCCACATCACCGCGGACAACAACATCATCCGCTCGGGCGGGCGCGTCTTCCCCGGCTGCATTGGGGTCTGGATCGGCCAGTCGGGCGACAACCGCGTGACGCACAACGACATCTCCGACCTCTTCTACACCGGCGTCTCCGTCGGGTGGCGTTGGGGCTACGCCGAGAGCCTGGCCAAGCGGAACACGATCGACTTCAACCACATCCATCACATCGGTTGGGGCGTGCTCTCGGACATGGGAGGCGTCTACACGCTCGGACCCTCCGAAGGCACGACGGTCTCCGGAAACCACATCCATGACGTGTACTCATACGACCGCTATGGCAGGGGAGGGTGGGGGCTCTATAACGACGAGGGGACCTCGGGGATCGTGATGGAGAACAACCTCGTCCATCACGTGAAGACGGGAACCTACCACCAGCACTACGGGCGCGAGAACGTCGTGCGGAACAACATCCTCTGCGACTCGATGGACGGGCAGATCCAGCGGTCGCGCGTGGAGGAGCATCTCTCGTTCACCTACTCGAACAACATCGTGTACTGGCACGGCGGGGATCTCGCTACGGCCGGCTCCCTGCGGGACCCGAATGTGATCGTGCGCGACTGCCTGCTCTGGAACGCCGACGGGCCGGTGACCGTGCACGGGATGTCGGTCGAGGACTGGCAGGCCACCGGCCAGGGCGAGGGGTGCGTCGTGGCCGATCCGCTCTTCGTTGACCCCGAGAACGGCGACTACCGCCTGCGCGAGGGCTCGCCCGCGGAGCGGATCGGCTTCGTGCCGTTCGACCACACGCAGGCCGGCGTCTACGGCGATGCGGAGTGGGTCGCGCTCGCGGACAAACGCGACTGGCCGGCTGTGGAGTTCGCGCCGGACGCCCCGCCGGTCCCGCCGCTCACGTTCCGCGAGGACTTCCAGTACACCCCAGCCGGGGCGCCGCCCGCGCTCGCGACCACGAACACCGAGAACAAGGGCGACTCGGTGGCGGCGACCGACGGAGCGGGTCTCGGCGGCTCGCGCGGGTTGCTCATCACCGACGTCGCAGGGCTGGAGCATCCGCACAACCCGCACTTCTTCTACAGCCCGAACCATACCGAGGGCCTCACGCGCTTCACCTTCATGATGCGCATCGAGCCGGCCACGGTCATGTACCACGAGTGGCGTGACAGCTCCTCACCTTACCGCGTGGGCCCCACTTTCTCGGTCGCTAACGGCATGCTTCAGGTGCCCGGGCAGGAGCCGCTCCAACTCGCGACGGGGACCTGGCTCACCTTCGACGTCCGCGCGCTCCTCGGCTCGAAGTCGAACGGCGCCTGGTCCCTCCGCGTTGGCGTGGCCGGAGTGGGGGCCGAAGCGGTGACCACTTACGAAGATCTGCCGCTGCCGAACCCGGAGTGGCGCACGCTCAACTGGCTCGGGTTCTCGAGCAACGCCGATGCCGCGACCACGTTCGCGCTGGATGATCTCGAACTCACGAACGACCCGCAGAAGGAGGATCTCCGATGACTCCCGCCCTTCGTTCAATCGCGCTCGGCTCCGCACTCGTCCTTCTTGCCGTCGGCGCCCACGCGCAGCCCGCCGTCGATGTGCCGCTCGGCGGCCCGGAGGGGTTCGGCGCGATCCGTCTGGCCGCGGTGGGAGGCGTCGAGGCTGACTTGTCCGTGGGCGCGGATGGCGCGACGGTGGCCTTCCG
>CAZCER010000450.1:0-4798 GCA_964497385.1 uncultured Armatimonadia bacterium
AAGATATTGTCGACGCGATTATTGGGGAATGTAAAACCCCTCCATTCGAAAAGACCTGCGACCAGCTCATCGCCGGCGATTGGAATGCTGAGGTAAACGGCATTACGACGACCTTCATGGCGACCGTCGATGTGATCAGGGAAACGGCCGCCCGGGGTGCTAATTTGATCATCACGCACGAGCCAACATTTTTTACCGGCCATGATGCAACGGATTGGCTGCAACAGGACCCGGTATTTCTCGAGAAAGTGAAGCTGATCGAGGAAAACCAGCTCAACATCTGGCGGTTTCACGACCACATGCATTTTATGAACCCGGATCTGATCTATGCTGGCTTAATCCAGGAATTGGGTTGGGGAGCCTACCGAGACCCGGTGGATAAACATACCTTCAAGATCCCCCGCACCAGCGTTGGCGAGTGATCTGATTTCCTAAAGCATACACTTGGTGTGAAAGCTGCTCAAATTGGGGGGCACGGCGCGGGGAGCGGTGTAGGGGGTGCGGTCCGGCTGCTCATGGCACAGAGCGGCTTGGACGCGCTCAAGATGGGTCATCTCGTGCTGCCTCCTCGACCTCCCCCGGCGCGCCGCTTCGCTTGGCGTGGTCCTGAGACCTCCGCGACGTCGGGAGGGTCCAACCGACTGCGGCGCGAACCGAGTTCGAGAGCGTGTTGTCGGAGGCGGAGCGTTCCTGAAGGGAGCGGAACGAATGTTGAGGATCTGGACGGCGGCTCCGCTCCCCGCGCGCCACGCGCCGCGGCCCTCCCTGTCGGCCGCAACCGCGCGCACCAGCCGCAGGCGCGCCCTGCATGGAGGTGAGTCGGCACGCGCGACGCAGCCGAACGCTCTGTAATGGAGGTTCCTCCAGGACCGCCTCTCTTCGACGCCGCATGCCGCGTCGGCCGCCGGATGGCGCTCGACGCCAGCGTCCCCCAAGAGCCGGACGAGGTGCTTGGCGTCCTGCGGGCGCACGGCGTCGGACGCGCGCTCACGACGCACAGTTGGTCCGAGGAGTACGATCCCTCGGAAGGCAACGCGCGCATGGCCGACCTGTCCCGTTCGCACGCGGAGTTCGAGCCCTGCGCCGTCCTCGTCCCCGAGTTCGCCGGCGACGACCTCCCGGCCCGCCTCGTCGCGTGGGGGGCGCGGGCCGTTCGGCTGCGCCCGGGCAAGCACTCCTTCTCTCTCACGCCGGCGGTCTCGGACGAGGTCTTGGGGCAACTCGCGGAGATGCGCGTCCCGGTCTTCCTGTGCCTCGATGAGACGAACTGGGCGGCTCTGGACGGGGTGCTCACGCGCCATCCCTCCCTTCGTTTGATGCTTGAATGCGTCGGCTACCGGCATGCACGAAGCCTCTTCCCGATGCTCGGGCGATACGAGGGGCTCCATGTCTCTACGGCTTCGCTTGTCGGGCATCGCGCGATCGAGGCTCTCGCGGAGCGGTTCGGTTCCGACCGACTGCTCTTCGGGACAGGCTTTCCCGACTCCACGCCAGGTCCGGCGGTGACGCGCCTGCTGCTGGCGGAGATCCCAGACGAGTCCAAGGCGGCCATCGGCGCCGCGAACCTCGAGCGCCTGCTTAGCGAGGCGGCGCTGCCATGACCCTCCATGAGCACGCGCTGCGCGGCGCGCTTCCGCGCGACCTTCACATTGTCGACGTCCATGGGCACGGCGGCCCGTGGTCGGACTTCCTGATCCATGAGCCGTGGGTCGAGGGCATGCTGCGCACGATGGACGCATCGGGGATCGCGCGCGTCTTGTTCGCTCCGCATCTCGGCATCGGCCCGGACGCCGAGGAGTCCAATCGCCTGGCCGCCCGGATGGCCATGGAGTCGAATGGGAGACTGCTGCCGTACTGCGCCGTGAACCCCAACCGCCCCATGCGCGAGATTCGGGCTCTGTTGGAGGAGTACCTCGAGTCGGGACTCTTCGTGGGCGTCAAGCTCCACCCGAGCCTCCACCGCCAGAGCATCCACGCGGCGGGCTACGCGGCCGTGCTCGAGTGCGCCGATCGCTTGCGCGCGCCCATCCTGGTGCACACGTGGCACGACTGCCCTTACTGTGGACCGGCGGAACTCTGTCGGGCGGCGGCGCGGTACCCGAAGGCGCGCTTCATCATGGGTCACTCCGGAGGCACGCCGGCGGGGATGGACCGGGCGGTGCACGCCGCCGCCGGCGTCCCGAACGTCTGGCTCGAGACGTCCGGGTCGCGGACGCCGTGGCACGCAATCGAGAAGCTCGTGGGCGGCGTGGGCGAGTCCCGGGTGCTCTTCGGCACGGACATGCCGTTTCTCGATCCGCGTCCTAAGCTGGGCCAGGTTCTGTTCGCGAACATCTCCGATCAGGCCAAACGCGCGGTTCTCGGCCTCAACGCGATCGAGGTCTTCGGCGCCGGGGCGGTGGGCCCGTGAAGCTGGCGGTGCTGTCGGACATGCACGGCAACGCCACGGCGCTGGAGGCGGTTCTCGCCAGGCTGGACTCGATCCGGATCGACCACGCCGTATGCCTTGGCGACATCGTGGGCTACGGCGCGCGACCAGGGCTGTGCGTCCGCCTCGTGCGGGAGTGTTGCGACGCCTCCATCCTCGGCAACCACGATCGAGCGGTTCTCCGCCCGGAAACGGCGGAGTGCTTCAACGAGGCCGCGGCGGCCGCCCTGCGATGGACGGCCGCCCAGATTCGCGACGACGAGCGCGTCTTCCTCGCCTCTCTCGCGGACACGGCGCGTTACGAAGGGGTGCTGCTCTGCCACGGGGCGCCGTCAGACCCGGACCGCTACATCAGCGGCCTCCGGCAAGCGGCCACCGAGTTTCATCACTTCACGGAAGCGCTCGCCCTCTTTGGCCACACCCACGTTCCCGCGTGCATCCGCTCCGCCGGCGGCGACCGGATCCTCGCGGACGTTCACGCTTGCCGGCTCGAGCCGGGGCGTCCGGCCGCGCTGCTCAGGGAGGATAGACATCTCGTGAACCCCGGCAGCGTGGGGCAGCCTCGCGACCTCGATCCCCGCGCCTCGTTCCTCGAACTGGACACAGCGACGAGGTCGGTGACGCTCCACCGCGTGGCCTACGACATCGCGTCGGAACAGGCCCGGATGGCCGCCGTGGGGCTGCCGACGCGGCTCATCAGACGGTTGTCTGCCGGCGTGTAGACTAGTCGGATTGCACCTTCACATAGAGCTTCCGGGACCGCGGGCCGTCGAACTCGGCGAAGTAGATCCCCTGCCAGACCCCGAGCGCCAGATCGCCGTCATCCACGATCACCGTGAGCGACGGCCCGACGAGCGAAGCCTTGATGTGCGCGTCGGAGTTTCCTTCGTCATGGCGGTAGAACGCGCGCGCGGCCGGGGCGATCTCCGCGAGCCCCTGAACCATGTCGGAGCGCACGGAAGGGTCGGCGTTCTCGTTGATGGTGACGCCCGCGGTCGTGTGCGGAACGAACACGATCACGGAGCCCGACCGCACCGCCGACTCGCGCACCGCGGCGCGAACCTGGTTGGTGACATCGACGAACTGCTCCCGTTGCGAGGTGCTGACATCCAGGCGTTTCAGCATGGCTCTCCCTTTCGGCCGCGGCGGCGCCGGCGTTGGGCCCTATGGTATCCGCCGCGCGCGGGACGACCAAGCGCCGAGTCCTTGTCGCGGAGCCGACCCGCAGGAAAGCGCGGCAAGGGCAGGAGGAAAGGGCTTCGGTTTCGAACATTCCAGGGTCGTGAAGTGGTTTGGACGTTGAATTGACAACACTCCGTCGCCCTTGCTAGATTGGGGTTCGTCCGGTGAGGGTGGAGTTGCGTACGTTCCCTATGGGAGGAGTTTGGTGGCCAATGGCAACTCGAGGCATGGTAGCTAGGCTGTCTCTGTGCGTTCTCGCGTGCGCCTTTCTCGCGGGCGCCGCCCACGCCGGAGACATGGTGTTTCGGGTGGACGACAACGTCTACCACGTAAGCGGCTGCACCACGTTCACGGATGGTGACATGCTCGTCCCGGCCACCGCTTGCCGCGATATGCTCGAGGGCGGACTGACGTGGAACGAGGAACTCCAGGCCGTCGTTTTCCACGCGCCGCCGACTCGCCTCACCTTCTTCCGGGACAAGAACCGCGTGCTGGTCAATGGGGAAGAGATGTTCCTGACCCATCGCCCGGCCATGCGCGGAGGCCGGATGTGGCTGCCGCTCGGCTTCGTCTGTGAGAGCGTCGGCGTGAAGATGACGCGCGTCTCGCCGTCGAGCTGCGTGCTCAGCGTCGGCGATTTCCCCGGCGTGACGTCCCCCGATGAGCGCAAGCCGCTGGAGATCACGGTCTCGGGCGTTCGGTACACCCCGGAGACCTACCGGTGCCTCCCGACCTGCGACCAGCTTCGCATCGCGGCCGAGGAGTGCGCCGAGATGTTCGCCGGCGAGGCGTCTTGGGACCCCGAACTGGGCGCGGCCATCCTGGTGGTCGACGGCAGCCGTCTCGTGTTCTTTGAGAACAAGAAGACCGCGATGGTGGACGGCATGCCGTTTGAGCTGTCGCGCAAGCCGGTTCTGTCCAAGGTCAAGCTTCTCATTCCCTTCGACTCCCTCTGCGAGATGCTCTCTCGCGGCGTCGACCAGGTCGGGGCCGCGGAGTTCGTCGTCGGGGAGCCCAACCAGTAGAGGCGCCGCGCGCGCAACATCGTGAGTGCTGGATTCTGCGGGCGGGCCGCGACGCGGTCCGCCCGTTCTATTGGGCCTCGCGCTGAGGACGACCCCGCATGATCTCCGTGATCGTCGTCAGCTACAACACCGCCGACCTCCTCCGAGCGTGCCTCGAGTCCCT
>CAZCER010000451.1:0-3181 GCA_964497385.1 uncultured Armatimonadia bacterium
GAGCAGGAAGTTCACCACCAGGCTCGACCCGCCGTAGCTCACGAACGGCAGCGTGATCCCCGTCATCGGAAGGAACTTCGTCACCCCGCAGATGATGATCGCCGCCTGCGTCACCAAGCCCGCCGTGAGGCCCGCGCACAGAAGCGCGCAGAAGTCGTCCTTCGCCCGTCCCGCCGCCACGAAGCCCCGAACCACAAGAATCGCGTAGCACAGGATGATCGCGCAGCCGCCCAGGAGGCCGAGTTCCTCCGCGATCGCGGCGAAGATGAAGTCCGTCGAAACCTCCGGAATCGACCTGGGCAGGCCGCGGCCGAGTCCCGTGCCGAGCACGTCTCCCTGCCCCAGCGCGAAGAGCGACTGCAGCATCTGATAGCCGCCGCCGTGCGCCTCGCTCCACGGGTTCAGCCACGCGTTGATGCGCGTCTGGACGTGCGAGAACGTGCCGAGCTGCACGAGCGCGCCCGCCCCCAACGCGAAGAGCGCCAGGCCCACGATCGGGTAGCCCGCCCGCCCTGTCGCCGAGTACAGCATCTCGAGGAAAAGGCAGAAGACCAGAAGGGCGCACCCGAGGTCCTTCTGCGCGGCGAGCAGGCCCAGGCTCGCCAACCAGATCAGAAGCACGGGAGCCGCGTGGCGAAGCGGCGGAGCGGGAATCCCCAGGATTCGGTAGGGCCAGTACGCGAGAGCGTCGCCCTTCTCGATGAGATAGCCGGCCAGGAAAACCGCCACCAGGATCTTCGCGAACTCCGCCGGCTGCAGCGAGAAGAGCCCCCCGAACTGAATCCACAGCCGCGCCCCGTTGATCTTGTCCGCCGTGACGTCGCCCCGACCGCCCGACATGCTGTGCAGAAGCCACGGCGCCAGAACCAAGAGCACCGCGAAGAGTCCGCACAGATACTGATAGGACGCGAGCTTCTCCGGACGCCGGACCAAGGTCGCCGTCAGCGTCGTCGCCAGCAGCGCGATGCAACTCCACAGAATCTGCTTCTCAAACCGGGCGGGCTCCAGCCGGGCGATCAGCACCAGCCCCATGCCCAGCAGCACGACCCCGATGCAGTAGATCGTCTGGTCCGCGGTCGGAATCCGGATCCGCATCCAGATGTAGCACGCCAGCGCAACGCCGGCCACAACCGAGAGCGGAACCAGAAGCTCCTCGGCCGGCCGGCCCACATTCAGGCAATACGACACAGCCGCCAGCGCCGGCACGCCCATGGCCAGCAGGAAGAGCACCGGCCTGGGTCGCCCAACCTGAGCTACCACTAGCGTCTGCGTCACTCGCGGGTCTCCCTGAGGGGATGCGCGTCGGTCAGAACCGCTCCATCCCTACTTGACTCGGGACGCTCGCCAAGGGACGCAGGTTTCAACACATCCCAGCGGTCCGGCGGACCCATTCAACCTGGGACCTACTCGTACGCAATGGAGACATCTCTCGGAAGGGGGAAGGAAGCCTCTCACCCCTGGGTGGTTGGGCCATTGGGGGGGACGGTTGGTGTATGAAGGTGAGAGGCTTCGTGTGCATTAATATCACGAACGGGCTCGCCTGTCCACTACTCGGGTGCAATTCTTCTGGTATTCTTCTTTGAAGACAGGATATCCCCACTCGCTCTCACTCCGGCAACAGCACCGCCTTGACCGCCTCGCGCGACTCCACCTGACGGTACGCCGTCTCCCAGGCTCCGATCCCGTGCGTATGCGTCAGCATCGACCCCATGTCCAGAAGTCCGCCCGACATCATCGCGAGCACGGCCTCCCACGTCCGCCAGGTGTGCGAGAACACGCCCTGGAGCCGCACCGACTTCGAGAGCAGCGGGTCGAGCGAGAACTCCACCGGCTTGGGGCCCCAGCCCACTTTGGTGATCTGCCCGTTCCGTGCGACGAGGTCCATCGCCAGCTTCAGCGCCGGGCCGTTGCCCGCGGCGTCCACCACGAGCGGCGCTCCCATGCCCCCTGTCAGGTCGGCCACCAGCTCCGCCGGATCCGTCTCCTCAATCGTGACGCAGTGGGTCGCCCCGATCCGGCGGCCCACCTCCAGGCGCGTGGCGTCGACCGCCGTGCCGACAAGCACAACCGGATGCGCTCCCTGCACCCGCGCGACCTGCACCGCGAAGAGACCGATCGGCCCCGGCCCGATCACCACCGCCGGCTCCCCCGGAAGCACCTCGCTGCGCACCGCCACGGCGTTGTACGCGACGCAGCCCGGCTCCGTGAGGCACGCATGTTCGAACGGCACGCCGTCGGGAACGCGGTGGAGACACCGCTCGGGGACGCCGACGTAGCGGCAGAACGCGCCGTTCGTACCATATCCGAACCCGAGGCGGCTCGGGCAAAGGTTGTACTCGCCCGAGCGGCAATACCGGCAGCGACCGCAGACATACGCCGCCGTCTCCGAGACCACGCGGTCACCGACGCTCCAGCCCTGCACGCCCTCGCCCAGCGCCGCGATCACCCCGCCGAACTCATGGCCCTGGATGACCGGCGTGTTCACCTCAAACGTGATGTGGTGCCGCCACATCTCGATGTCGGAGCCGCACACCCCGGCCGCCGCCACCTGAAGCAGCACCTCGCCGGGCCCCGCCTCAGGCTCCGGGACCTCGCGAAGTTCGACCTCGCCATCGTGCTGACCGTACTTCACGACCGCTTTCATCGCGCGGCACCTCCGGCGCCCTGAGCCTTGACCCGGGTGACGATGTCGCGCAGCAGCGCGTAGAGCTTGTCCTCCGTGTCGCCGGGCGCGAACTCCTCACCGTCGATCACCAGCGGCGCCCCAATCACCACAAGCGGAGCCCCCATGCTCGGCATCGCGACCGCCTGCTCCACCGAGAGCCCGCCCACAGCCTGCACCGGAATCGTGACCGCCTCCACCACGCCGGGCACGTCGTTCACCGGCGTCTTCCACGTCTCCGCGCCCCGCTCGTCGAAGCCGGTGTGGACGATGACGTAGTCCACGCCCAGTTCCTGCATCCTCCGCGCCGCCGCCGGCTTATCCTCACACAGCATCACATCGGCCATGACCTTGATGCCGTAGTCCTTGCCCGCCCGGACCGCGCCCTGAACGGTCGAGTAGTGAGCCACCGCCATGACGACCACGAAGTCCGCGCCAGCCTGCGCCATCATCTCGGCCTCGAGATACCCCGCGTCCATCGTCTTGAGATCCGCGACCACGGGGTGCTTGGGCCAGTGC
>CAZCER010000451.1:3191-4790 GCA_964497385.1 uncultured Armatimonadia bacterium
GTCACCGCGTGCAGGCCCTCGCCGAGAATCCGCGGGGTGCCCACCTCCAGCCAGTCCACTCCCGCCCGCACGGCGACGTCGGCGACGGGCAGCGCATCCTCGATGCTCTTCAGATCGATCGATACCTGGACGATAGGTTCCATGCTGATTCCTCCCTGGGGATACGGGCCGCGCCTTCTGTCACGATCGAGCAATTCCCTCCGCGACAGTGCGGCGCAGGCCCCGCCGCGGAACGAGGAGAACCAGGCGACGGGAGGCGCCATGAGAATCCTGATCGTGTTCACGATGCTCGCATCCTCGGTCGCGGCCGCGGCCGCCCCGGTCCCGGCCCCGCTCTGGGAGCCGCTCGCCTCACGCGGAGGACGCGCCGACCTCGCCCCGCTCGCCCGCGATGCGCGAACTGCGGCGCCCTACGCCGTGCGCGCCGCGCTCGCGCCGGGCGTCGGCCCCTCGGGCCTCGCGGCCTTAGGCAACTGGACGGCTCCCCTCCTCTTTGGGGGCTCCGAGGAGATCGTCGTCCGACTCTCCGTGCGCTCGGACCAAGCCGTCGAACTGACCGCCTATGGTCTCGGCGATCCCGAGCCGGCCACCGCGCCCATCCTGCCGCTGGGCGGCGCCGTACAGCGCGTTCATCTGCCGTGCGGACCGGACGTGGACGGGCGCCTGGCGATCATGTCGGACACTTCCTGCACGCTTGAAGTGCTCGGGATCGCCCCGCTCGACCACCCGACCGCGCACGATCGGGACTACTGGACCGAGGCGCTCTTTCTGGCCCAGTTCTCGCGGAGGGCGGAGGCCGACTGCGCGCGCCTAGCGAGGCTGGGCGTGCTGCCTGTCGGACTCGACGACGCCCTCCTGCGCCGCCGCGCCGCGCTGTTCACCCGCCCGGGACCGGCGTCGCTCGACGCCCTGCGCACGGACCTCGAGAAGTCCCGCCTCCGCGCGGCTCTCGCCAGAAGTCTCCTGACGCTCAACGACCGGTGCGCGCTGCTCGAACGCCGCGAGAGCCTTCTCACCCGCCTCGGCGCCCTTCCGCCGCGCGGCGAGTCACAACTCGAGAATGCGCGCGATCTCCTCGGTGAAGCCCAGCGAGCCCTCGCCCTCGACAACGCCGGCGCCTGCGCACGGCGGCGGGATCGGTGCGACGCCGAACTCACCAACGGCGGGCGCGCTCTCGGGAAGGCGTCGGCCGGGCTCCGTTGCGGGCCCATCGTCCGGAACGGGCGCTTCGAGTGGCCGACGGGCGAGCCGTTCGCGCCTGTGCCCTACGAGATCCCCCTCGCCGAGGCGTCGCTCGGCGCTGAGAGAGCGCTCGCCGAGGCCGCGAACATGGCGCTTCTTTCGGCGCCCGCCGCGGACCTCGCGACCGACAGACCGGCCGTCGAGCGCCGCCTGCGGGACCTCGCGGAGTCGTGCGAGGCGCTTGCGCTTCCCTTCGCCCTCAGGCTGCTCGGGCCGGTTGGCGAGGGCGAGCCCAGCCTGGCTCCGCGGCTCGTCTCCATCGTCGCTGGCTCACCATCGTACTTCGCGTGTGTGGTGGAGAGCGATCCGGCCGACACGGCCGTGACCGACGCCATCGCCGAGGCCGCTCCGGGGACC
>CAZCER010000452.1:0-3074 GCA_964497385.1 uncultured Armatimonadia bacterium
GGGGCCTCAGTCGCCCTCGCCGACCGAGCCGCGAATGCCGATGCAGAGGGAGCGGAACGGGAGGGACTTGCCGCTCCGCTCAAGGGCCTGTCGCGCGATCATCAAGAGACCGGTGCAACACGGGACTTCCATGTGGGCCACCGTCAGAGACCGGACGTCGTTCGAAGCCAGTATGCGTGTCAGTTTCGCCAAGTAGGCGGCGCCATCATCCAGCTTCGGGCAGCCGATCACGAGGACGCGGCCGGCGAGCAGCCGGTCATGGAAGTCCGGGACGGCGAACGCGGTGCAGTCGGCGGCGAGGAGGAGGTCCGCGCCATCGAGATACGGGGCGTTCTCGGGCAGGAGATGAAGCTGCACGGGCCAGTTGCCGAGGCGTGAGGTCGCTGGCGCGACGGGCGCCGAGGGGGCCTCCGTCTCCGCGGAGAGCCGCATCGCCATGGAGCCGGGACAGCCGTGGAAGGGGCCGGACGGGCACGCGGCGGGGGCGGAGGCGGCCACATGCTTCTGCATGGCTTCGTGGTCGAAGGCGTCCGCTTCGCGCTCCTCGATCGTGAGGGCCCCTTGCGGACACTCCCCGAGACAGTTGCCGAGCCCGTCGCAGTAGACCTCGCTCACGAGCTTCGCCTTGCCGTTCACGATCTGAAGCGCCCCCTCCTCGCAGGCGGGAACGCAGAGGCCGCAGCCGTTGCACTTCTCCTCATCGATCCGGATGATGGCCCTGAGGCCGGGCATGTGTCTTCCTCCTACGTCAGGCGTGACCGGGGCGCAGCGCCGAGAGGTGAGACTCCGCAAGCAGGGTGCGCACCTGGTTGTTGAGGGTTCCGAGCATTCCGCCGAACAGGCACTTGCCATGGCATACAGGTCGCCCGAGGAGACACGCCCCTGAGGGAAACGGGCCCTCGACGGCCTCGTAGACGTCGAGGAGCGTGAGGTCTCCGCTCTCCTTGGCGAGGGTGTAGCCGCCGCCCGGGCCGCGCTTGGAGTGCACGATCCCGCGTTTCGTGAGTTCCTGGAGCACCTTGCTGAGGTGGGCCTTCGAGACGCCGAGTTCCTCGGCGAGAGCGGGAACCGTCACCGGCCGCTCCTCCGGCGCCTGGGCGATGAGCATGACCGCGTGGATCGCGAGGCTCGCCGCTTCCGAGATTCTCAGGATGCTCTCCATGGGCGAACTCCTATTCTGGTATGAGAATACCACAATAGGAGCGGAGGTCAAGGGGGGGGCGAAGATTCCTTCGGATGGGCGGGTCGTGGCGAGTGTCCCGGGTAGGCCGTCTCGGCGCGCGGCCTGATCCCCCCTCCCCGTGCGGCATTGTACGGAGGGGCCGAATGCCTGTGGTGAGCCCCGTCGAACCAGGGTGTCGCGAGGCACGAGCGACGGGGTCCCCATCCGGCCCAGTACCGGTGGCACACTGCCGGGCAATCGCGCGAGGGCCGGGGTCGGAGGGGCTCGGAGGGCTGCGCGCGGCATGCGCCGAATCGGCCCTCAGCCTTAGAGGACGGGAGAAGCTGCGCCCATGGGCAGTGGCAAGCTGACCGATGACGATCTGGTGCGCGAGCATCTGGCCGGGCTCTCGCATGCTGAACTGGTGAACGTGGCGCTGGAGCTATCGAGGTCGGCTAAGCGATGGCGTGAGGCGATCGTGGCGAATGGGCGAGTCAGAAGGGGCCCGACGGACGAGATCGTCGCGCTCGCCCGCCAGGAACTCGACAAAGCAACGGCCTTGCATGGCCGCCCGAGCGCGGTCGACTTCTGGGATCAGGGGTGGTACGACCCACGCGAGGACTACGCGAGCCTGCGGACGTACTTCGAGCGTCTTCGGGCCACCGGCGCGGTCGAGGAACTCCTGGCGCTTGCGCTCCTGCTTCTCGACGAATCGCGGGAGCAGATCGAGTGCTGCGACCATGACGGCGAGTTCGCATTCGCGGTGGGGGAGTGCCTGGAGCCCGTCTGGCGCGCGCTGGAGGAATCGGACCTCGACCCGGCGGAGCGCATCCTTCGCGTCTATGACCTAATGGACAGCGACGAGTACAGTGTCTGCGAGGGCGTGGCGGACTCCACGATCTGGGAGGCGCCCCCTGAAGCTTGGAGCCGTGTGGCGGACGTTCTGCTCGAGAAGCCCCATGCCGTCTCGTCCGCGGAACGCAGGACCTGGCTCCGGAGAACGATCGACGCCCTTGCGGCGGCCGAACGCTCCGATGAAGCCGCGGACCTCGCTGTGTCGGCGATGGACGAGCCGGCGGGTGATCGCGGCATGGCCGTGCGCGTGCTCCTGGCGGCGGGGCGACGCGCCGAGGCGTGGCGTGTCGCATGCGAGGGGCTGGCCAAGTCCGGCGGAAGGTACTGGTCGGAGTGGGAGCTGCGCGGGGCGCTTCACCGCATCGCGCTGGAAGACGGGGATCGCTGCGGCTCTGTCCGCCGAGGTCATGGCGCTCTACCCGGACGCGGAACACTACCGGCGGCTTCGGGCCGACGCCGAGGCGATCGGGGTGTGGGACGCGGTTCGAGCGCGAGTGCTTGCGGGGCTTGCCGAGTCGCGCGACTGGCGCGAGTCGGATGCCTGGCCGCTCCCGCCGACGGGTGCGCCGCCCCCCGCGCGCGCACAGGTCTTGGACGGGCCGCACTACGCACTGCTCATGGAGATCGCGGTGGAGGAGGGAGACCCCGACGTGGCGCTGCGGTGGTACGAGAAGGCGCGCGCCGAACCGCACCGGGTCATCCATGACGATGCGGTCGAACTGCGGCTTGCGGACCTTGTGTCCGCGACGCACCCTGACGCCGCGATCGACATCTGGAGCCGCTTCGCAACCGACGCGATCGCCGAGGTGAAGCGCGCGGGGTACGAGGAGGCGTGCGGCTACCTGCGTCGGACCCGTGACCTACTGAAGAGCCTCGGCCGCGATGAGGAGTGGGCGCGGCGCCTGTCCCGCCTCCGGGCAGAGCACAAGCGCAAGCGCACGCTGATCAGCCTGCTGGCGCGGCTGGACTGACGATGCCCACGCCCTGTCGCGATGCGGGCCGGGCGAAGCGGCGACAGACCTATCAGGGCGGCAGCGGTCACGTGCATCATGCCGCC
>CAZCER010000452.1:3084-4785 GCA_964497385.1 uncultured Armatimonadia bacterium
ATCAACGACAAATGTTTCGGTGTCGTTGTACCAGTGCATCATGCCGCCGCCGCCATGTAGGGTGGCGGTAGACGTCGCACTTCCGTGCGGCGCGCCGCGCGCCTGTCCATCACAGCCAGTCCGGCTCGCTGTCATCCCAGGTGTTGTCCGTGAGTTGGGTCACGTTCCCGCCGGTCGCATCCATCATGTACAGCTCACGGTCCCCGTCGCGGTTGCTTACGAAGACCAGCGCGCTGCTGTCCGGCGCCCATGTGCACGACCGCTCATCCGCCGAACTGCCGGACGTCAGGTTCGTGAGTCCGGAGCCGTCCGCATTCATGACCATGATGTCGTAGTTGCCGCCGTGGACGCCGCCGTGGAACGCGATCTTCGTCCCATCCGGCGACCACTTGGGGTAGTCGTAGTAGTGGCCAGCGGGCGCCGTGGCGAGGATGGCTCCGCTCAACAAGGCGATGTTGTAGGTCGTCGTCCCGCCCGATACCGTCCCCAGAGCGTATACGATGTCGCCCCCGCTCGGTGAGTAGTCGCCACTAGAGCGGCCCCGGTCGGACGCCGACTCCTGCAACCTGGTCGTCGTGCCGGAGCCGTCGCTGTTCGCGGTGGCTAACACGGGGGTGTACGGCGCCCAGTAGGAGGTGCAGAAGAGGAGTGTTGCACCGTTGGGCGACCATGTAGGGCCACTGCTCCACTCCACGTCCGTCGCGCGCTGGCTGACCTGGCTCTCGTTGCCTCCGCTGGGTACGACGAAGATTCGGTTGGGCGTCGGGGCCGTGATGTCGCGCCAGAAAGCGATCTTCGAGCCATCGGGTGACCACCTCGGTAGGCTGTCGTACTCGCCCGTTGCGGGTGTCGTGATGCGTGCGAGGGCCGTGCCGTCCAGGTTCATCGTGAACACGCCGGACGGGCTCCCATCTCCTCCGGTAGTGCTGAAAGCGAGCTTGCCACCGGCCCGGATGCTCACGGAGACCTGCGCGTTCCCACCGTTCGAGGAGACCGAGATCACGCCTGAGTGGGTCCCCGTCGACAGAGAGCTGCGGTCCACACTAACTGTCACCGTTCCCGAGTCCGTACCAGACGCGGGCAACGCGCTCGTGACCCAGCCCAGGCTCTCCGTAACAGACCAGTCCAGCGAGCCCCCACCGCTATTCGCGACCCCGAAGCTGAGCGAGGTCAGCGCGTAGCCGAAGCTCAGTGAGGACGGGGAGACCGACAACGTTGGCGGGTTCGCCTGGATGCTAAGCGTGACGGTCGCCGCGCCGCCGTTGGAGCTGATCGAGATGGATCCGCTGTAGGTCCCCGCGCTCACGCCCGTCCGGTCGACCGTGACGGTGACCGTGCCCGCGCCGCTGCCCGAAGACGGCGCCACGTTCGTGATCCAGCTCGTGCTCTCGCTCGCCGACCACGTCAGCGTCCCCCCGCCCGCGTTGGCGATGCTGAATGTCTTTGATGTCTCCGTCAACCCGAAGTCAAGCGACGTCGGAGAGACCGACAGAGCCGGCGGAGGGGTGACCTGCACGGTCTGGATGGCGGAACCCGGCGCCCCGCCGCAGGCGTTCACGACGGTGAGCTTGGGGGCATACGTGCCAGCCGCGGAGTAGATGTAGGTCACATTCGTCGGGGGCGAAGCGCTTGTCCAGTCATCAGTCCCGTCGCCCTGGAAGTCCAGGCAGCCGCCGCCGCGATCCGCCGCCGCTGGGACGT
>CAZCER010000453.1:0-4765 GCA_964497385.1 uncultured Armatimonadia bacterium
CCGCCCCGACCTCCACCTCCGTGAAGTCGAAGAGCCCCGCCTCCGACCGCGCCGCCCAGTTCACGCGCATGGCGTCTCCCTCAACTGAGCGCTCCGGGTCATCGGGACGCCCGAGCACGGCCAGGATCGGCCCGGGCCACTCCAGAAGCCCTCGAGACCTTCTGCAGCGGCGGCAGCCGTACAGGTAGAGGTCCGGGGCCTTGGGGATCCGGAGGCGCATCTTCGCGGGTCGGACGAGGCAGTCGGGGCAAAGAAGGTCTCGCTCACGCCCGTGCACCTCGTCGACCGACTGGTCGCAGATGTGCCGCAGGAGCGGGTAGGCGAACGCCGCGTGGCCGCGGTCACCCGCCCAGATAGGCCGGATCAGCGCCTCGGCCGCCTCGCCTCCGGAGTTCGCGAGTACCAGGCTCGCCACGAAACGATCCCTCGGGTCGCGCGCCGTCAGCATCCGCACCACTTCACGGGGGTCGCGGCCGGAGGAGAGGAACTCGTCCACTCGGACGAGGCACTCGGGAAGGGCGGCCTCGAAGTCCGGACGCCACGCCCTAGCCGCCGCAAGCGCCTCGACTACCTCGACAGGACTGGGCTTTCGGCGCCACCACGGCACGAGTCTGCGGAAGTGGGTGGGGTCGTCGCTGCGGTGGCCGCCGCCGGCCTCTGCCACGGTGTAGACCGCGACCGTCGGCAGGCCGACCGCCGCAAGCAGCCTCGCCGCCAGGTCGACGCCGGCGAGCGCCAAGCCCGGCGGCGCCTGCCTTGCGGCGACGAGGGCGATGAGGACCGCTGCGGCGCCCGCAAGCGGGCCCGCCAGCTCGCCCACGAGCGGCCCGCCCCGGCCGCCGAGGACGCGGCCAGCCGCCCACCGCGGCGCCTCGAGCAACACGGCGAGGACATAGAGCACAAGCACGAGCAGGGGGATCGGCGCCAACAAGAGCGCAACAAGGGCGTACGCAGACGCCGACGGCCGGCCGCGTGGAACGCCGCCCAGCCGCGAGTGCCACCGCCCGAGCGTTGCCCATAGAGTGGGTGAGCAGAGCAAGCGATGCGCGGCTGCTACGAGCCCCGACCCCGCATGCGTCCGCCCTGGCAGCAGCCAGCGCAGCAACAAGTCCCAAGTGTCGAGACGCGCCACGCGACGCCACAGAGTGACGAAGGCCCCACACGCCGCGAGAACCGACGCGCCTTGCAGGCAACCCCAGAGCCACGAGCCTGTGGCAAGTCCCAGCCCCTGAAGTCCGAGTGGCAGCCCCATTGCCGCCGAGGCGAGCGTGAAGCCGAGCCCGAGCAGCAGGGCCCTGCGCCGCGGCTTCCGCAGGTCATCCTCAAGCACCCCGTACAGCCAGTCGGCGTACTCGAGGTCGTCGGTGTTCCGCCACTCGCGCCAGAGGATGTCCAGCCACTCGGATTGCGTCATGGAGCCGCCCGAAGCACTTCGCTGTGAAGCACCCATCCCTTCTCGCGCAAGGGCTCCGGCTCCTCCGGAACCGCGGCCGGAGGACAGGTCGCGCGGAGCGCGGAACCTAGAGAGCGTCGGCCGGATCGGGCTCGTCGGCCGCGCGTCCGTCCCGCACCCGCGCGAGAGAGGAACCACCCATGGCAGACGGCGCCTTCTGTCTCGTCCTTCACACGCACATCCCCTACGTGCTCGGCCACGGTCGCTGGCCCCACGGCCACCACATGATCTGCGAGGCGGCGGCCGACTGCTACATCCCGCTCCTCTGGGAGATGCGCTCGATGGTCGCCGACGGCATCTCCCCGAAGATCACGCTCGGGATCACGCCGACCGTCATGGAGCAACTCGCGGACGAGCGCTTCCGCCACTGGTGCGCCGACTACCTCGGCTTCATGGCCCAGACCGCCGAGTGGCACTTCGACGAATTCAAGCACGCCGGCGACGGCCACATGCAACACCTCGCCTGGATGTGGAAGGATCGTTACGAGGCGCTCCTCCGCTACTTCACGGAGGACCTCGACCGCGATCTGCTGGGGGCGTTCCGAGACCTTTACGAGGACCAGCACATCGAGATCATCGGCTCCGCCGCGACGCACGGCTACCTCCCGCTCCTGCGCGAGGACACGAGCCTCCACGCTCAGATCGCCCAGGGCCTCGCGACCTTCGAACGCCACATGGGCCGGCGCCCGCGCGGCTTCTGGCTGCCGGAGTGCGCCTACCGCCCGCGCTGTGACTGGGGCGAGGACCCGTCGATCCGCGGGGGCTCGCCCCCGCGGTTCCGCGTCGGACTCGAGCAACTCCTCGCCGAAGCGGGCGTCGAGTTCTTCCTCGTCGACCACCATATGCTCCGGCGCGGGGACCACGCGCTGCCGGTGAACCTCACGCGCTCGGACCGGGGCGCCTGGGACGAGGGCCGGCTCTTCGAGCGGATCGTCCGACGGCAAGAGCCCGATGAGAGCAAGTGGCCGAAGTCCGCGCACACACCCTACTTCGTGGGGGACGCTTTCGAAGACCATCCGCCCATCGCGGCCTTGGTGCGCGACGAGGAGGTCTGCAAGAAGATCTGGAGCGCCGAACTCGGCTACCCCGGCGATCCCGACTACCTCGAGTTCCACAAGCGGAAGTTCCCCGGCCGGATCCGCTACTGGCGCATCACCGAGCGCGGCTGCGACCTTGGCGACAAGTGGACGTACGAGCCCGACTGGGCCCTCGCGAAGGCCGAGAGGCACGCCTCGGACTTCTTGAGCATCATCAAGGGCGCGCTCCACCCGGAGGATCGGCGCTTCCGTCAGCCGGTGCTCTGCTGCACGTTCGACACCGAACTCTTCGGCCACTGGTGGCACGAGGGCCCGAAGTTCCTCGCGCACCTGCTGCGCTGGGCGAACGCCGACCCCGCCGTCGACGTGAAGACCGTCAGCGAGTACCTGGACGGCTCCCCGCCGAACAGCGCCATCGTGCTGCCCGAGGGCTCCTGGGGCAAGAACGGCACGCACGAGGTGTGGCTGAACCAGGAGAGCACATGGGTGTGGCGCCTCATCTACGACGCGGAGGAAGACATGGCCGCCCTCGCGCGCGAGTGGGGCGCGACGGAGGACCCGGTGCTCATCCGACTCGTCGCCCAGGCCGGACGGGAACTCCTGTTGCTCCAGTCCTCGGACTTCCCGTTCCTGATCAGCACGAAGTCGGCCGAGGAGAACGCGGCGTGGCGCATCAACGCCCACTACTCGGACTTCAAGGCCGTGGCCCACATCGCCCGGAAGTACGGCCGCCACGAATGGGTCACGGACGACGACTGGGTCTTCTTCGGCGAACTCTGCCAACGCAACCGCATCTTCCCGGATCACTCCGCGGTCGCGTGGCGCGAATAGTGCGTTCCGCCCCGCCGGCGGCGCGAACCGAGGCGCTTGGCGAGGGTGTCGCGGGAAGTGGTAGTCTAGCGTACGACGAGCGGCCGCGAGGCGCCGCCGCTTCGAGAACGGAAGGAAGAGGCGTTTGGCTCGTTTCCACGAGTTCTTCGCCGGCGCGGGCTTGGTGCGACTGGGGCTGGCCGGCGACTGGACGTGCGTCTGGGCCAATGACATAGACCCACGGAAGGCCGAGGTCTACGCGCGGAACTTCGGCGCCGACGAGTTGGTCGTGGGCGACGTGTGCGAGGTCCGCGCGGACGATCTGCCGCCCGGCGTGGAGATGGCTTGGGCGTCGTTTCCTTGCCAGGATCTCTCGCTCGCGGGGTGGCGCCGTGGGATGGCCGGCCGACGTTCGGGCACGTTCTGGGCTTTCTGGCGGCTGATGCGCGAGCTGCACGATCGCGGACAGGCCCCGCCCATCATCGTGCTCGAGAACGTGATGGGCCTACTGCACAGTGAGGACTACGCCGGGCTCTGCGAAGCGCTCGCCGCCTTGGGGATGCGCTTCGGCGCGCTGGTCGGTGACGCGCGCTGGTTCCTCCCGCAGTCGCGGCCGCGCGTGTTCGTGGTCGCGGTCGACGCGCCCCCCCACCAATCCGGGCGGGCCCAGGGCCGGCCCTCCAACCCGCCCGCGGTTCCGGCGGCTCTGACGAACGCCCGGGCGCGCCTGCCGAAGGACCTCGCGCCGCAGTCCACCTGGTGGCGCCTGCCGGATCCGGGCCTCTGTTCGACTCGCTTCGGCGACCTCATGCTCCACGATGCGCCCGACATGGAGTGGCACAGCCCGGAGGAGACCGAGCGCCTGCTGGGCATGATGACGGACCGCAACCTGGCCAAGGTCCACGAGGCCCGGAGGCGCGGCGGGGCGGTCGGGCTGCTCTACCGACGCACGCGCGGCGGCAAGCAGCGAGCCGAAGCGCGCTTCGACGGAATCGCGGGGTGCCTCCGCACTCCCGAGGGCGGATCGAGCCGGCAGACCGTGCTCGTGGTGGAGCCCGACCGCGTGCGGAGCCGCCTGCTGCACCCTCGCGAAGCGGCGCGACTGATGGGCGCTCCCGACAGCTACTGGCTGCCGCCGCACTACAACAACGCGTACCGCGCCATGGGCGACGGGGTCGCCGTGCCCGTGGTACGGTGGCTGTCGGACTCTCTGCTGCGTCCCTTGTGCGAGCGGGTCGCCGAGCTGCGCGGGCGCGAGAGAGCCGCTCCCGCCGCCGCGCTCCTGCGAAGCCGCCGGGCCGCCGACGCGAGAGCGGAAGGGTGGCGGCTTGGGCTCCCGGCCCCCAGCGCCTCCGTCATCGGAACCTAAGACCGCGAACGCCTCGCGCGACGGCGATCGTCGCCGAGTCGCGGAGAGCGACCTTCGCACGGGGCCAGTCGCCAACTCGAATGCCTGACAACCTGA
>CAZCER010000454.1:0-4764 GCA_964497385.1 uncultured Armatimonadia bacterium
ACTCGTCCCTCACCGGCCAGAGACTGCACAGGACGCCCCCGGCGCGGGCGCTGAGAACGGAGCTTGCGAGCCCCACAAGACCCTCGGAGCGAAGCCCCGCGCCCGGCGCCGTGTCGCACGCGGACAGAACGACGAGGTCGCAATCCCGTAGGTCGAGTCCGGGGAACTCCCAGGCGCGGAGGCGACCGTCGTCCGCCGGGCCGCCCACGCCGTCCGAGAGCGCCACCCAGGAGTCGAGCGGGTGTCGTGCGTCGAGCACGCCATGGGTCGCGAGGTGGAGGATGGCGCGCCCCGCAAGGGTTTGGCGGACCTCCCGCTCGGTCGCGGCCCCGCCGAGGAGCAGGGAGGCGGATGGGCCCAGCAGGTCTGCGCAGAGAGCCGCCTCCGCTCCCGTGTACGGGATCCGGGTCAACGGAGCCCCGCCAAGCGTGGGAGCCACGAACGCCGGATCCCCCACCACCAGGGCGCCCGCGCCCCGGGACGGGTTGTCCGTTGCCTGCCTGACGAGCGCCGTGCAGGAGGTAGCGTAGACAATGGTGCGTGCGCCCTCCGCCGAGGCCTGGGGGAGGGTGCAGAAGGGGAGCGACCAAAGCGGCCCGTCGGGAAGGACGATCAGCCTCTCGGCCTCCGCGATGCGCTCCGTGAAGGGGCCAAGCAGCAGCGCCCCGAGACTCGCCGCGGCGGACTCCCAGTCCTCGCCCGCTCGCGCTCTGCGCTGGAGGTCGCTGACCAGGACCTCCAGATCGTCCGCCGCGATGGGGAGGACGGCGCACCGGGGCTCGACGCCCCGCCCCGCAGCGATGACGTACGAGAAGCCCGGAGTGGTTACGCAGAGCAGAAGCAGCTCACCCGGCGCGAGTGCGCCCGCGATGTCGGACGCGGTGACGGGAACGGGATAGGCGAGGGCGGCGTAGCCCGGCGCCTCGGCGCGCGCGGCGGTCTCGAGGGCGCGCTGGTCGAGCCTGAGTCGCGCGAGACCGTCCTCGGCGGCGCGACGCGCGTCCGCGTCCTCGGGCCGAAGGACGCCGAGGAGGTCGTGCAGCCGGGCCCGCTCGGCGTCGATCCGCGCCTGCTCGCGCGCGAGGTTCTCGGGAAGCGCCTCGACTCCGACCGGACGCTCGAGCGTCCAGGACGCGTACCTCCGAACGCGCAGCCGTTCGGCGATCTCCAGGGCCTCCGCCGCGGACCCGCGCTCGGCGTAGAGGGAGATGAGGTCCCAGTACACTCGCGACGCGCTCTGGCCCGCGGCCTCGCGGGTGAGAGGGTCGCCCGCTCCGGGTTCGCGCGACGCCTCGACGATGGCGAGGGCCTCGAGGTAGCGGGCCAGAGCCTCGGCCTGCCTGCCGGTCGCCCTGTCGAGAGCCCCGAGGTAGTACAGCGCGTCCGCGCACGCGAGCGACCCGGGCGCGAGTTCGTTGCGTAGGGCGAGGGCCCGCTCGTACTGATGGCGCGCGGCGCTCACCTGGCCGAGCTGTTCGTTGCAGAAGCCGAGCGCGCGGAGAGCCGACGCTTCGGCGAGCGAGCCCGGCGCATAGTGACGCCAGATCGCGAGCGCCCGGCGATAGTACGGGAGCGCCCCGCGCAGGTCGCCGGCCGTCGCCAGCAGCACGCCCATGTTCCCGAGGCTCGTGGCGTGGGTGGGCGTGTTCGGAGCGACGCGCTCGGTGATCTCGAGGTCTCGTTGGTAGTAGCCGCGCGCGGTCTCCCCATCGCCCGACCGCGCGTAGGCGGAGCCGATGTTGTGGTAGGACGAGGCGACGGCGAGCGAGTCCGGCGCGGCCGCGAGGAAGACCGCAAGGGCGCGCTCATAGTAGGCGATCGCCTCGGAGTACTCCCCCCAGGCTTGGTAGACCGAGCCGATGTTCCCGAGGCAGGACGCCAGGGCGTCCGAGTCGGGCGCCGCGCGTTCGAGGATCCCAAGAGCCGCGATGTAGGCCTCCATCGCGCCATCGAGATCGCCCACCATCTGGCGAACATTGCCGAGGTTGTTGCGGACCATCGCCACCTCGCCCGACTCGGGATCGACGGCGACAGCGAACGTGAGAGCCCGCGTGTAGCACTCGGTCGCTTGCTCGAGGTCCCCGGCGAGCCGGAGCGAGCCGCCGAGGGCGTTCAGGGCGAGCGCGTGTTGCAGTGACTCGGGCTCGGTGACCGTGAGGAGTTCGACCGCGCGCCGGCGGTAAGCAAGCGCGCCGGCGAGGTCTCCCGTCTCCGCAAGGACGCGGGCGGCGCCGAGCAGCAGCACCGCAAGATCGGCCGAGCCAGGCGCAAGGGCCTCCATCGCGGCCCGGAGCGCTTCGAGGCGGCGGAGAGCCGCCTCCGCCCCATCCGCCTGGCTCCCCTGCCAGACCAGGTCCGCCGCGCTTGCCCGCGCGGCGTCCTCCGCCCCGGCTTCGCGCAGCGCGAGGTGCCGGGCGAGCGCCAAGGGGAGCTGGGCGTCGGCGGCGAGAGGCACGGCTTGCCCGAGGATGGCGACAGCTTGCGCCTCGTCGCCTCCGAGGGCGGCGACGACGGCGGCGAGGTTCGCGTCGCGAAACGCGCGGTCGGGCTCTTGCGCCGCGTCTCGCCGGAGTTGCTCGACCGCTTCGTCCATGGTGGAGCGCTCGAGAAGGGCTCTGGCCTCCGACTCGAGGCGCGCCGCCTCGACGCGGATCGCGTCGAGCGAGTCGTTCCGCGCTTGGGCCGCGACGGCGGCCAGAGCGATCCAAAGCGCCATCCGCCTGAGGTGCACGCGCCGAGCCTCCGGTTCGTTGGGCGCTCGCGGGGGCGCCCTGTCGCGGACGCTGCTTCAGCGTGCGGCGTCGGCGGCCCTCCGCGCGGCGACGGGATCGGCCGGGAGAAGCGGATCGAGGCCGTCAACCTGGCCGGTCCAGATGTGCGCGGCTTCGCGGCAGCCCGCGTCGCAGACGCCCATGTGCTCACAAGCGGCGCACGCTTTGGGGAGGTAGCTCTTCAGGACGAACCGACGCCAGTAGGGATGGTCCTTGAGCTTCTCGATCTCGGAGACGTGGGTGAGCCGCTGGGTGGAGTGGTTGCACACTCGGACGTGGCCGGAGGGGCCGACGACGAAGAAGTCGAGCGCCGCCGAGCAGCGTGTGCCGACCTTGAGCTTCTCGTAGCGGCCCTCGGGCACGAGGCACTTCGGGAGTTCGGTCCCGACCGAGCCCACGCGGTTCGCCGTCCGGAGCACCTCCTCGGCCGTGTCCAGCATGATGGGGATCTGCCGCGCGGTGAGAGTGAGTTCCTCCACGTGCTCCAGGCCTCGCCCGCCGGGCAGGAAGCGATTCAGAAGCACCGTGTCGGCGCCCGCGAGAAGCGCCTGGGCCATGGTCTCGTAGAGTTCGTGGATGTTCTTCTTGGTGACCGTGATTCCGACCGTGGTGCGGACGCCCATCTCCTTCGCCCGGCGAAACCAACGGAGCACATGCATGGGGTCCCGGCCGCCGGTGTGTTCGGCGAAGGTGCTGAGGCCGGGCAAACTCATGCTGAGGTTGATGTCATGCCTCTTGCAGAGGGCGAGGACGTCCTCGGTCATGTGACTGCCGTTCGAGAGGAGGTACAGCTTCGGCGGCGCGTCCCAGGCCTGGAGTTCTCCGTCGCGCGTTTCGACGTAGTGGCTCGTCCGGCCCGCCGCATGCTCGATGATGTCGACGATCCCCTTCTTCAGGAGCGGCTCGCCGCCGGTGAAAGCGAAGCTCGTGATCCCCATGTCGCAGAGCCGCGTGATGAGGGCGCGCCACTCGTCGGCGGTCAACTCGGGCAAGCGCTCGAACTCCCCGCCGGGCGCGTACCACGGGCAGGAGCAGAAGAGACACTGGTGGGTGCAGGCGTACGTCATCTCGAAGACGGCGGTCGCTGGCAGGAAAGAGCGCGCGAGACGGGACGAAGTCATGGTCGCTGGCCCTCCCCGCCGGTCGCGGCGGCCGCGTCAAGACCCAGGAGTTCGGCGATGCGGTCCGCGTGGTCGCGCAGCGGCGACTCGTCGCCGAACGCGCCCGTGTGGACGCCCTCGCCGTCTAGGAACTCCAGCAGGAGCGAAAGGTCCTCGTGGGTGACCCCCTCGATGCGGCGCTCCTCGCCGCCCTCAAAGCGCAGCACGAGAGCGAGCGTGGGCTCGCCGCCGCCGCGTCGACACCGCTCGCAGAGAGCCGTCTCATCGAGAGTCGCCTCCACGCCGCGGATCTCCGCCGCGGCGCGTCGGCACCCGGGCGTTTCCCACTCGACGAAGGCCGCGTGGTCGCGGCCGTACACGGTGCGTCCGCCGCAGACGGGGCACACGTATTCGGCGCGGTCGGGCGGGGCGGCCGGCCTGTAGCACATGGCCCCCATCTCGTTGAGTTCGGCCGGCGGAGGGCTTTCGGCGAGGGTGGCCAGGCGCGCCTGGAGTTCGGCCCTCGTCAGGGTCGCGGGGGCCTCGACTCCGAGCAGCTCCGACAGGCGGTCGATGTGGTCCTTCAACGGGACCTCACCCGCGCCGCCGCCCAGATCGATGCGATCCGCATCCGACGCGAAAGCGGCCAGCAGTTCGAGGTCCCGCTCCGACACGTCCAGCACGACGTGGGGGTCCGCGCCGTCGTAGCTGATGACGAGAGAGAGCTTCGGCTCGGTCACGTCGGGACTGCACGCGCGGCAGAAGTCGCTCTCGACGAGGATCAGGTCCAGGCGGTCGTCCGCGATCTCGGCGGCGCGGCGGCATGCCGGAAGCGTCCACAGAACGACGCCCGCCTGGTCCGCTCCGTAGATCGTCTTCTCGCCGCAAAGGGG
>CAZCER010000455.1:0-1530 GCA_964497385.1 uncultured Armatimonadia bacterium
CCTGTTCGTCGGCTGGGAGGGCGTCGGGCTCTGCTCCTACCTTCTCATCGGCTTCTGGCACAAACGCGACAGCGCCTCACGGGCGGGCTTCAAAGCCTTCGTCGTGAACCGAATCGGCGACTTCGGCTTCCTCCTTGGCATGTTCTGGTGCTACAAGGCGTTCGGGAGCCTGGAGATCCAGGAGATCGTCGAGCGGGTGGGGCAGGCGAGTCCCGCGGATGTGCGCTGGATCACGCTGCTCCTCTTTGTCGGAGCGGCCGGCAAGTCCGCGCAGATCCCCCTCTATGTGTGGCTTCCGGACGCGATGGAGGGCCCGACGCCGGTCTCCGCGCTCATCCACGCGGCCACGATGGTCACCGCCGGCGTCTACATGGTGGTGCGCCTGAGCGCTCTCTACGCGCTGGAGTCCTCGTCGGCGTGGGTCGTGGCGTGGATCGGGGCGGCAACCGCGATCTTCTCCGCCACGATCGCCCTCGCGCAGGACGTCATCAAGCGGGTGCTCGCGTACTCGACCGTGAGCCGCGCCGGCGGCCTGGGCCTGGCCGCCGGCGTCGGCGCCTACACCGCGGCGATCTTCCACCTCGTCACCCATGCGTTCTTTAAGGCGTGCCTCTTCCTCTGCGCGGGGAGCGTCATCCACGCGTGTCACGACGAGCAGGACATCACCCGCATGGGCGGCCTCAAGGCCAAGCTCCCGACCACCTACTGGACCTTCGCCGCCTCATCCCTCGCGATCGCGGGGATCATCCCGTTCTCCGGCTTCTTCTCGAAGGACGAGATCCTCATCTCCACCTTCCAGCACAGCCTCGCCTTGTACGCGATCGGTCTGGCGGCGGCGCTGCTCACGGCCTTCTACATGTTTCGCTTGCTCTACCTAACGTTCCATGGCGAGACGCGCCTGGCGCCCGAAGCGTTCGAGAATGTCCACGAGGCGCCGCCGAGCATGGCGAGGGCGCTCGTCGCGCTGGCGTCCCTCGCAACGGTGGGCGGGCTTCTCGGACTCCCGCTTCCGGGACGCTGGCACGTTCTGCGCGCCTACCTCGCGCCGATCCTGCCGCATCCCGAAGACGCCGAGCACGCGTCGTGCCTCGTGGAGATCGGACTCGCTGCGGTTGCGCTCACGGTGGCCCTCGCGGGCATCCGTCTCGCGATGACGGCTTTTCTCAATCGGCCCGACGCCCAAGCGGCCTACGAGCGGCGCTTGGGGCCGTGGCATCCCGTGCTGCGGGCGAAGTACTGGGTCGATGAGATCTACTTGGCGTGCTTCGTGACGCCCCTTTCCCGAGCGGCGCGATGGGTGGGCGACTGGTTCGATCCCAAGGTGATCGACGGCGCGGTGCTTGGCGCCGCGCGCCTTGTGGGCGAGGCCGGCCGGGTCCCCGCCGCCGCTCAGTCGGGGCGTGTGCGCGACTACGCCGTGGTGGTCCTTGTCGGCATGTTCCTGGTGGTGTGGCTTGTGCTCGCGAGCAGGTACGGCCCGTAACTCGGCTCGGTGGTGTACGGTTTGACAGGCATTGGCGTCGAGAGCAT
>CAZCER010000455.1:1540-4756 GCA_964497385.1 uncultured Armatimonadia bacterium
GCATGCCCTGGTTGTCGGTGACGGTCTTCCTACCGACCGTTGGCGCGCTGCTGCTGCTGCTGCCCCGGGTGGGCCCACGCGGAGCGCGGCTCATCAGCCTCGTGTTCACCAGCGTCACCGCGGTCGTCTCGGTCGCTCTCGCACTCGCGTTCAACGGCTACTCGAGCGCCTTCCAACTCGCCGACGCGCCGGGCCGTTGGCTGCCGGCCTGGGGCCTCTACTACCGGGTGGCGGTCGACGGCATCAGCGTTTGGCTCCTGCCGCTTACCACGATCCTCTCGCTCGTCGCCGTCCTTGGAGCGTGGTCGAGCATCCGCGAGCGCGTGCGCGTGTTCTTCTTCTGCCTCCTCTTGCTCGAGACCGCGATGCTCGGGGTGTTCGCCGCCACGGATCTCTTCCTGTTCTACGTGTTCTGGGAGGTCATGCTCATCCCGATGTACTTCATCATCGGGATCTGGGGCGGCAAGAACCGCGCCTACGCGGCGACCAAGTTCATCCTCTATACGCTCACCGGCGGCGTCCTGATGCTGGCGGGCATCCTGCTTCTCTACTACTCGCTGCCGGCCGCCGAGCGCACGTTCGAGATCCCGCGCCTTCTGGTCCTGGCCCCGGAACTTGGCTTTGGCCTGCAGGTCCTGCTTTTCGTCCTCTTCGGGATCGCCTTCGCCATCAAGGTTCCGATGTTCCCGTTTCACACGTGGCTGCCGGACGCGCACGTCGAGGCCCCCACCTCGGGCAGCGTGATCCTCGCCGGCGTCATGCTGAAACTCGGGGCCTACGGGTTCATCCGCGTCTGCCTCGGCTTCTTCCCGCTCGCCGCCGACTACTTCGCGCCCGCGATGATGTGGATTGCGGTCGTGGGGATCGTTTACGGCGGCGCGGCCGCCATGTGGCAGAAGGACATCAAGCGCCTCGTCGCCTACTCGAGCGTGTCGCACCTCGGGTTCGTGATGCTCGGGATCTTCGCGTTCACCACGATCGGACTGCAAGGCGCGGTCATGCAAATGGTGAACCACGGGTTCTCGACGGGCGCCCTCTTCCTTCTGGTCGGCATGATCTACGAGCGCCGCCACACGCGGATGATCGACGACTACCGGGGGCTCTGGGAGGAGATGCCCGTCTACTCCCGCGTGTTCCTCGTCGTCGCGCTCTCCTCGGTCGGGCTGCCCGGTCTCAACGGCTTCGTCGGGGAGTTCCTGACGCTGCTGGGTACTTTCGCCTCCGACCACCCCCAGGCGCTGCTCTGGACGGCCCTCGCCGCCACCGGCGTCGTCATCGCGGCATGCTATCTGCTTTGGATGTTCCGTCGCGTCTTCTACGGGGAGCCCGACACCGAGCGCGAGGGCTTCCCGATGGACGACATGCGACTGGTCGAACTCGTGCCGGCGATCATCCTGCTTGCGGGCATTGTGGGCCTCGGCGTCTACCCGCAGCCCGTGCTCGCGAGCATCCGGCCGGCCGCCGAGGCGGTCTGCGAACGCGTTCAGGGCGCCGTCAGTCCGGTCCCCGAAGTCGAGTTGCTCGATTTGGAGAAGGGGGGTGAGGCGCCGTGAGCCCGGTCGAACTCGGCGATTTCGCCGCCATCATCCCCGCGCTGGTGCTCGCGCTGCTTGGTCTCGCCTCCCTGATGGTGGGGGCCTTCTTCGAGCGCCATGGGGCGCAGATGTCCGCATGGCTCGCGGCGGTGGGCTTCATCGCGGCCGGGGCGGTGTGCGGCGTTGCCGTTGTGGACGCCCAGACGGAGACCTTCGTCGGCTTTGGCGAGACGCTCGCGGCCGACCCGCTCGCCTACGCCTTCATCCTGCCGTGCACCATCGCCGGCGTGCTCACCGTGCTGCTCTCGCTGCGCTACCTCCGACGGCTCAAGCGCGGGGCGGGCGAGCTGTGCGGACTCCTGGTCCTGGCCACCGCGGGCATGGCGGTCATGCTCCAGGCCCAGGATCTCATCGTCGCCTTCTTTGGCCTCGAACTCCTCTCGATCCCCCTCTACATCCTCGCCGCCTACTCGCGGGAGAGCGCGGGCTCGAACGAGGCCGGCATGAAGTACCTCCTCGTTGGCGCGCTCGGAAGCGCCGTCATGGTCTACGGAATCGCTCTCGTCTACGCCTACTTCGGAACCACGAGCTTCGCCGGTCTTGCCGAGGGCTCGGCGGCGCGGAGTCTCGGGATCGGCACGGGGTTCGCGGGCCTCCCGGCCATCGGGCTCGGGCTGATCGCCGTGGGGCTTTGCTTCAAAGCGGCCGTCGCGCCCTTCCACCTCTGGTGCCCCGACGTCTACCAGGGCGCCTCGACGCCCATCACCGCGTTCTTCTCGGTCGGGCCCAAGATCGCGGCCCTCGGCTTGATGTACCGGCTGTTTCTCTCGGGCTTCGGCGACGCCGCGGGGCTGTGGATCGCGCCTCTCAGCGCCCTCTCGGCCCTAAGCATGCTGGTCGGCAATCTCGGGGCGCTGAGGCAGACTCACGCGAAGCGCCTCCTCGCCTACTCGAGCATCGCGCACGCGGGGTACATGCTGCTCGCGATCGTTGCGGCGGGCGTCTTGCGCGCCGCCGACGACGCCACCTGGGCGCGCCCCGCAGCGGCCCTCGCGTTCTACGGCCTTGCGTACGCGCTCATGAACATCGGCGCCTTCGCCGTGGTGACGCAACTCGAATCGGACGACCGGCTTGACCTGCCCATTGAGCGCTTCCGAGGCTACGCGCGGCGTCATCCCGCCCAGGGGCTCGCCCTTACTCTGTTCATGGTCTCCCTCACGGGCATCCCGCTGACGGCGGGCTTCCTCGGCAAGTGGCTCGTGCTCGCGAGCGTGGCCGAGGCTGCCGGCGCGTCCGGCGTGGACGTCCGTTGGCTGATTATTCTCGCCGTTCTGAACAGCGCCGTCTCCGCGTTCTACTACATCCGCTTCGTCGGCCTGGCGTTCGTGGAGACGGAGGAGAAGATCGAGACGGAGCGCTGGTCACCGACGCGCGGAGCCGCTTGGGTGATGGTCATCGCCTCGATCGGTGTGCTCGGGCTCGCGGTCTACCCCCAGCCGCTCCTCAACGCCGCCGACGCCATCGCGAGCAGCCTCCTGCGTTAGGCGCGCGGAGGTCGTCGGGCGCGACCGGCACGTCGCCCGTATGTCCCGGGCAGGGGCGCGACCGGCAGGTCGCCCGCGCGGCCTCGTTCTGACCGTCTCGTCCCCAAGAGACAGAGCCCCCGCTCGTCCGCTCGGCC
>CAZCER010000456.1:0-4751 GCA_964497385.1 uncultured Armatimonadia bacterium
GCGCGCACGCCGTCGGTGCTGACGGCGAGGGCCGTCGGCGCGGCGGGCAGGCTGGCCCGGGCGGAGACCGTGCCGAATCCGGTGCTCGGACCCGGCCCGGTCTCAGGGCAGGACGCGAGCAGGCAGGCGCCCGCGAGCAGCCCGGCGAGAGACGCGATCAAGGGGAACCGACGGCCTGGCCTGTTCATCTTATGTGTGAGCCCCCTCGCGGGATGCGGTGTGGCACGCGTGGCGCCATCGGCGCGTGTCTTCTCGCTTGACGGCCTCGGTTCCTGTCCGCAACACTTGTGTTCCCCCTCCAGCGCGGCCCGACGGCGCGGAGGGAAGCGCGCAGCCGGCCCGAACAGAAGCTCTGAAAGCACTGCCGCACAACGGGATGCGCTCCGCCGCGCGCGATCGGCGTGGTCTCGATGCGTGCGTCCGGGGGCAGCCCCGCGCGACGTCCCGAGCGGCCTGGAGGTACACATGAACGTCCCACGCACGACTCACCGGACGCGCGTCTCAGGCTTGGCCCTGCTTGTCGCGGTCGCTCTGCTGGCCGCGGGCGCCTCGGCCGAGTTGTCGGTCGAGATTCTCGAGCCGGAGGCCGACGCCGACCTCGCCGCTCTGAACATCCCTCTCGCGAGCGTGCCGATCACGGTGCGGTACTCCTCATCATCGGGCGTCGACACGATCGAACTCTGGGTCGACGGCGCCAAGCAGTGCGAGGACCCGGTCTCGCCGCCCGAGCTTCAAGGCGAGCGTTCGTACAACTGGAACGCGGAAGCGCACGGGCTGGGGAATCACACGCTCAAGATCGTGGTGAAGAGCTACGGCGAATCGGCGGAGAAGGAAGTGGCGCTCCGCATTGGCGCAGGCGAGGCGCCGACCCCCGAGAGGCCGGCGATCCGCTTTGTCTCCCCCGCGGCCAATCAGGTGCTCTCGGACCTCGCGCACGTCGAGGTCGAGGTCACGGGCGCCCAAACGCAGTGGGTCATGTTCATGATGGACGGCGCGCATCTCGGCGCCTGCTTCGACGCTCCGTTCCGGCTGTCGATCGACACAACGCTCTACGCGCGCGGGGTCCACACACTCCAGGCGAGCGCGAAGACATCGGCCGGCACGATCGACACCGAGGTTCTGATGGTGACGTTCGCGGAGCGCGGGGGCCGCACGGTTCCGCCGCCAGGCCCTCAGCCGCGCGTCCCCGCCGGGGCCGCGCTGATGGTCCCTCGCGCAACCGCGGGAACCGCCGCGGGCCCGCTGACCGCGCCCGACGAGACCCTTGGTCCACGGACTGTCCCCACGGAGTCGCTTCTTCCGCGCGTTGCGGAGCCTGCGGGGGAACTGGAGCCGACGGCTGAGGCCCCGGGGTCGGGCTGGGACCCGATCTCGGCCGGTGGAGCCGACGAGATGGCGCCGCCGGTGATCATCCGAACGCCGGCCGGTCCGACGACCCCGGCCGCGCCGTCGGACGCGCCTCCGACCGAGCCGTCTCCGCGTGGGGAGCCGGAGCTTGCGGGTCCGACGATCCGTGAGGAGCCCGGTCCGGAGCCGCCGACCGAAGGCGCGGGCGAGGCGACGCCGGAGCCGGTCAGGCCGGAAGCGCCGCCGGCGGAGATCCCGGACCCCGAACTCGCGGGCCCTACGGTGCTCGGGACGATCGCGCGCACGGCCGAGCGCATTCCCCAGCCGCCGGCTGAGCCCGAAGCCGTCACGCCGACCGAGCCGGCGGCGGAGCCGGTCGAGGATCCGCCGGTGGAGCCGCCCGCGGACCCGACGCCGAACGCCCCGGACGACTTGGCGGGGCCGAGCTTGGGAGTCGCGGACCGTTCGCCTGACAGCCGTGAGGCGGCGCCGGCCGAACCGGAGGCTCCTGCCGCGACAACGGGAGCGGACGAGACGGCGCCCGTGGAGCCCGGCGTGCCCGAGCAGGCCAACGACGAGCCCCTCGGGGAGACCGACGCCGGCGCGGAGGAGGCGGCGGAAGCCCACGAAGCAGAGCCGCCCGAATTGAGCATCGAGTACCGCGGCGAGCCGGCCGCGTTCGAGTTCCCCGCGGAGATTCTGGGTGAGAAGACGCTCGGGCTCGCGCTGCGGGACGTGGCGAAGCTGGCGGGGATCGAACTGAAGTGGGATGACCAAACGAAGGTCGCGACGGGGCTGATCGGCGCGGAGACCGTGTGCTCGCTGACGGCGGGGAGCCGCCTTGCCACGGTGCGCGGAGTCCGGATGGAGTTCCTGCCGCCGCCCTCGATCGTGCATGACACCCTGTACGTGCCGGTTCGGCTCGCCGCGAAGCTTCTCGGGGTGAGCGTCACGTACGACCCGGCCGCCCAGACGCTCTCGTTCGCGCCGGTTGCCTCGGAGTAGCGTCGCGGTGTAGGCTAAGGGGCGCGCGATCAATTGCCGACCAATCGACCGCCTTCGGAGGAGTCCGAGGCGGTCGTTCCACACTACGGCCAACACCACCAGAGCGGGCCGGGGGCCTCGGGCCTCCGGCCTCTGTGCACAACAGGTGAGGCGAATGGAGGAGCGCCGGTGCTTCTGGGTACGCAGCGGGTGCGTGAGGACGGTACGCTCGAGATCGGGGGAGTCAGCGCGGTCGATCTCGCGAAACGCTTCGGCACCCCCCTCTATGTGATCGACGAGGCGACGCTTCGCGACCGCGCTCGGGCCTACGTGACAGCGTTCGCCGCGTCGTACGCGGGCCGGAGCGCGGTCGCGTACGCGGCCAAGGCGTGCCAAACCGGGGCGCTCTGCCGGATCGCGGCTCAGGAAGGCCTGTGGATGGACGTCGCGTCGGGCGGCGAACTCGCCTGCGCGCTGCACGGCGCGTTCCCATCCGACCGTCTTCTCATGCACGGGAACTACAAGTCGCCGGAGGAGATCGCGGCGTTTCACGACGCCGACGGAGCCCTGCTGGTGATCGACTGCCGTGAGGAGATCGAGCGCGTGGAGGAACTCGCGCGCGAGGGTCGCGTCGTTCGTCCGATGCGCGCCCTGCTCCGCCTCACGCCCGGCGTTGACGCGCATACGCACGACAAGATGGCGGTCGCCGTCGAGGACTCGAAGTTCGGGTTCAGCATCGCGAGCGGCGCCGCGCTCGAGGCCGCGAAGCGCGCGAGCGCGAGCGCGTGGATCGACCTGGTCGGGATCCACTGTCACATCGGATCTCAGATTCTGGAGGTCGAGCCGTTCGCGGAGGCTGTGGAGCGCATGGTGGGCTTCTCGGCGCGCTGCCGCGACGAGGCCGGGTTGAGCTTCGAGGTCCTCGATCTGGGCGGCGGGCTTGGAATCCGGCACACGGACGAGGACGGTCCCTCGCCTTCGGCGTCGGACCTGGCGCGCTTTTTGAGCGACGCCGTGACGGCCGCCTGCGAGGCGCGGGTCCTCCCCCTGCCGACGCTGATCGTCGAGCCGGGCCGGTCGCTGATCGGGGAAGCGGGAACGACTCTCTACACGGTCGGAGTGGTGAAGGACCTCCCCGGCGTGCGGACCTACGTCGCGGTCGACGGCGGGCTTTCGGACAACCCGCGACCGGCGCTCTACGGGGCGCGGTACGCCGTTTTGTGCGCGAACAAGGCGTCGGCCGCGGCGGATCGCGTTGTCACGGTGTCCGGCAAGCACTGCGAGACGGACACCCTTTTCCGCGACGTGGCTCTTCCGGAGACGGCCCCGGGCGACATCCTCGCGGTGCCCGCCGCCGGAGGCTATACTTTCGCCATGGCGTCGAACTACAACCGCCTGCCGCGTCCCGCGGTTGTTCTGGTCGCGGACGGTCAGGCCGAGGTGATCGTCGAGCGACAGACGCCCGAGGATCTGCTTCGGGGCGACGTGATCCCGGAACGCCTGCGCGGATAGGCCGGTCGGCGCGTGCACTCGAGCATGGGGTAGCCAGCCTGCATGGAAGTCATCACCGGACACTATGGGACCGATTTCGACTGCCTCGGGGCGATGATCGGGGCGAAGAAGCTTCATCCGCGGGCCGTGATCATCTTGCCCGGTCGGATGGATCGCAACGTACGGGGCTTCCTCGATCAGTATGAGGAGGAGTTCCACCTCCGGCAGCCGCGCGATGTGGACCTGACCGACGTGGATCGCGTGATCGTGTGCGACAATCGCCGGGCGCAGCGGCTCGGGAAGCCCCTGAGCGACATCGTGCTGAACGACGGTGTGGAGATCGTGGTGTACGACCACCACCCTCCCGCGGAGGACGACCTGCCCAGCGCGGAGTGCTACATCCGCGAGGTCGGCGCAACGTGCACGATCATCACGGGGGAGATTCGCGACCGCGAACTCCGCATCACGCCGGTCGAGGCCACGGCCCTCGCCTTGGGCATCTACGAGGACACGGGCAGCCTCTCGTTCTCCTCGACCACCGTGGAGGACGTGCTGGCGGTCGCCTTCCTCCTGCAGGCCGGCGCCGACCTGGAGGTCGTCTCGCGGCACATCCGGTACTCGCTGACGGAGGAGCAGCGCGAAGTGCTCAACCAGTTCGTGCTGTCGGTCGAGCACCGGACGTTCTCGGGAGTGAAGATCGCGGTGGCTTCCGCGGTCGTCGACGACTACATCGGCGACGTGGCGGTGCTGACGCACAAGCTGGCGGTCATCGAGTCGGTGGATGCGCTCTTCACGCTGACGCAGGCCAAAGACAACGTGTACGTAGTTGGGCGGAGCCGAAGCGACTCGCTGGACGTGGCCGCCGTCGTGGGCTACCTCGGCGGCGGAGGGCACCACCAACCTGTTCGAGGTGGGTTACTTCGGCGACA
>CAZCER010000457.1:0-4746 GCA_964497385.1 uncultured Armatimonadia bacterium
CGGACGAGCCACGTGGTGTGTGAGCTGTGGTAGACCGTCAGGGTGAGGGGAGGACCCGATGAGTGACGCACCGCAGGAACGGGAGGTCGGGGCAGGCGAGGCCCTCAATGCGGCCGAGGGACTCGGGACCGAGGCGCCGGGTGAGGCCGCCGGCGGCCTCGTCGATCCGCTGAGCGCCCTCGCGGACCGGCTGGCCGGCATGATCGACGAGGCGCGGGACGCGCTCGAGTGCAAGCTCGACGACGTCGCGGACGAGGTCCATGACGCCAGAGACGCGCTCGAAGACCGACTCACGGACCTGTCGGACAGAGTCGATGACCTGGAGCGCGGCCTCAGGGAACTCGTCGCCGACCCATGGCAGCCGACGGATCCGGAGTCCGTCGCGAACGCGACGGCGTGGTCGGACCAGCCGCTCGAGCCGGCAGCCCTCGCGGCGACGCTCGCGTCATGCGGCGAGGCGCTCACGACGGCGGGCTGCCATCGCGCGGCGGAGTATGTGCGCGCGCGCGGAGTTCGGACGATCGAGAGCCTTGTGACCGGCCTCGTGGAAGCCTCGGACGCGGACCTCGAGTCGCGCATCACCTCGAACGACGCGGAGGCCATGCGCGCGTTGCGGCTGCTCCGGCTGGCCGGAGACGACTACGACGAAGCGGCCCTCGAGAGCCTCCTTGCGGGCCCGCACGCCGGAAGCGTCGCTCCCCCGAGCGTTCCCGACCGCTGTGTGCGGTTTCGCGGCGTCTTGGAGGCGCTCCCGCGCATGATCTGGCGGGCGGCGCGATGGCTTCTGGCCGAGGCCGATTACGAACTGATCCTCCCGGAGGTCGAGAAGGACCGTCTCGACGAGCGGGTGCACCGGCCCGTCCGCGCGATCGAAACGCCTCGGGCGGGCAAGAACGACGTGATCGCGGAGGTCGTCTTCCCCGGTCTCCGGCGCGGAGACCGGATCGTGCGCGCGCAGGTGGTGCACTACTACCCGACGGGCGCGAGCGCGCCTCGATATGGGTAGGAGCCTTTGATGCGGATTCGGATGGAAGACTACGAGTGCCTGTGGTGCGGGAGGCCGCTGCCGGAGATCGACGCGGCCTCCGGGGCCATGACCCTTCAGCGCTACTGCTGCTCGTGCGGCGCTCAGATCGCCTATCCCTGCCCCGAACCGGGCTGCTCGGCGGTGCTGCCCGTGCATGTCTGCAGGCGCTGCACCGACCCGAACTGCGGCGCCCCGCTCCGAGCCTGCTCGAACCCGGGCTGCGCCCGCTACTATCGCGTCGAATCGCCAACCTCCCTCGGCGGCGTCGCCAGCGCGCTGGTGTGCTGGCAGTGCGGCTCGCCGATTGTCGATCTCTGCCAAAGCGCCCACTTTGGGATCCGCGACTTCTGCGGAACGAACCCAATGGGCGACGGTTGCATTCACGAAGCGCCCGGGATCCGCGCCCTGCGGCTCTACGAGCGCTGTGTCCGGGAGCCGGCGGTGCGACGGACCGTGGGAGCGCCGATCCTCGACGCCGGGCCTTGCGGCGAGCCCGCCGTGAAGTGGGACGCGCTCTACGCCGGCGCAACGGATGGCGAGATTCTTCGCTGGATCCTGCCGGCCGAGGGTGCGACGGCGGTCGCGCCCGACCTCAACTGGAAGAGCCGCGAGGCCGCGGGGCGCCTTAGCCCCCAACCCGTCTTCGCGGAGGCGATGCGCTGCTCGGAGCTGTACTTGCATCTTCACACACGCCGGCCCGAGCCCGCCATCTTCGTCATCAACCCGACCGACGGCCGGCGACTCCTCAAGCTGGGGCTTGCGGGGCCCGTCTTCGGCCACGCCGTCTTCGGGGACACTCTCATCGTGAACAGTCTCAAGGGCGAAGATCCGTGCGAGCATCTGGAGGCCTATAGCCTCGCGGCGCTCGTCGAGGGGCAAAGACTCGCGCGCGCGCCGGGCGGACTCGCGCCGCCGGCGGCCGGGGAGGAGCCCGAGCCGGACGCCCTCGACCTGCCGGCCCCGCCGTTCGCGGCGCTTGCGCTGCCCCCGGCCGGCGACCCCTCCGAGACCTACACGGCCCTGGAGAACCGCATCCGTCTGTCGGCCCACCGCATGTGCTCCGGCGGGGGCTGCCTTTGGGCGCTGTCGGCCGACAACCGTCTCTACCGACTCGAAACGGACGGTCTTCCGCGCGAGGGGGCGCCTGCGCCGCAGTGGACGGAAGCGGCGCCGGAGCAGTCGGGGCGCACCGCGTTCGGGCCGGAGGCGACGGGGGCGGCGGCCAGGGCGGACAACTCGCTGGCGTACGTCGGCTGTGCGGCCGCCGAGGGAGGCCAGGATCGGGGCCTGCTGCTCACGGCCTGGCGCGAGGGCGGGAGGTTGCGGGTTGCGTGCCTCGACATCGAGGCGAACCGACGCCGCGATCGCTCGTGGCCCGTTTCGTTCGCCGATCCCGATCTGGTGCGCCCACTGGTCTTCGCGTCCGACGGAAATGCTCTCGTGCTGGCGGACGCCGGGCGCGACGGAGAGGGCGCCGTCTGGTCCGCGCCTCTCGCGGCGTTCGCGGCGGCGGGTGAGGACGCGGGGATCGTGACATGCGCGCCGCTAAGCGGTGAGAAGTACTGGATCCTGGACCTCTATGGGGCCTACCAGGCCGCGACGGGCGCCATGGCGGCCGTCATCCGCTTCGGGAAGAAGGACTTCGTGACCGGCGCCGAGGAGGTAGCGGCGGCGGTCTTGCCGACGGAAGCGCTCATCGAGGTGGCGCGCAATCCGGAGAGCGTGCGCGACGCCGACGGGTGGCTGACCGTCACGGTTGGCGGCGCGGAGGTTTCGAGAACGCGCTGGCACCCGGCGGAGTCGGAGCCACGGTGGGTGCTGCTGCGCGACAGGCGATTCCTGGTGCTCCGGGCGTACCGCGAGCCGGGCGGGCGACACGTTCGAAGCGTGATCGCGGACTGGGAGTGCGGTCCGGAGGATATTGAGGAGCACCTGGCCGCAAGGTCGCTGGAATGACCGGCAAGCCGTCCGAGGTCGCCGGCATGGACGCCGGCGCCGCGACAGCCGGGGGCGGCCGTGCACCATGGACGCAGGGGGTCATCGCGTGGATATGGCTATGGACGTACTCCAGAACGGCCAGGTGCTCGTTTGGCTGGTCGCGTCGCTCGCGGCGTCGTGGCTCGTTGCGGTGCTCCTCTTCTGGGCGCTCCACAACGTCTGGCCGCGCAGCGGACCGAGCGCGGGCGCGCGGTGGTCGATCGCGCTCGCGATGCTCCTCTGGGCCGCGTTCATGATCTTCCTTTGCCCGCCGGTGCGCGCGCTTCACGCGTCATGGACCGAAGCGGGCCGCACGACGCAGGATCTCTGCATCGGGATGTCGCCGTTCGCGGCCATCGCGGCGCTCGTCATCCTCCTCGCCGCGCTCATCCGCCCGCCGGCGCTCACCGCGTACCGGCACCCGTCCCTGCCGGCGTAGGCGCACCGGACCCGACCCGACCGAGAGGGGACCGCATCGCATGTCCGCAGCAAGCGCTGAGACCATCACGCTGTCCTACCAGCCAACGCTCGTCGTGGGGCTCGGGGGCACGGGGACGGCCGTCGTCCGTCAACTCGCGGAGCGCGTCATCTGGCGCTACGGCTCCCTCTCCGAGGCGCCGCACATGCGCTTCTTGGTGCTCGACACCTGCGAGCAGGACGTCCGCAAGTTCCGCGAGACGCTGCCGGAACTCTCGGACAACACCTTCGCCCTCAGCCCGAACGAGCAGGAGTTCATGCGGGCGCAACGCGACCTCGCGCACTGCTCCGAGATCGGGCTCCAGGAGTGGGGCGACGGGGAACTCCTGCGCAAGGTCGAGAACCCCGCCGGGGGCGCCGCCGGAATCCGCATGGTCGGGCGTTGGTGCTTCCTTTGGTCGGACTACTTCCCGAAGATCCTCTCGGCGACGAAGCAACTCGTGAATGACCTCAAGAGCCTCCGCGAGGGCGACTTCCTCGGCACCGACCGCGTGGGCACGATCGCCGCGCGGCACGGCGATGTGCGCGTGGCGCCGTCGAGCCGGCCGCTGATCTGGGTGGTGGCGTCCTCGGTCGGCGGCACCGGCGCGGGGTCGTTCATCGATTTCGGGTACATGCTCCGGCGCGTGCAAGAGGAGATCGGGCCCGGGTTCGACGCGTACGCGATCCTCCTGACCGCGTCGAGCGTGACCACCAGCAACGCGATGGCGCTGGGGAACACGGCGGCGGTGCTGGATGAACTTGACTTTCTCCACGCCGCGAAGTGGCAGCATGTGCGGCACAAGCCGGGTTATGAGCGCGAGATGTTCCTGACCCCGTACGACCGCACGTTCCTCGTCTCGACGGTGAGTTCCGACGCCACGAACCTGAGCGCCGACCCGTACGGAACCGCCTGCGACCGCATCGCCGCGTTCATCTACTCGAACACCTCGCACGGCTCGACCGAGGAGGCCGACGTCGCCGCGCGCGTCCAGGACTTCGGGCCCTCGATGGCCGCGGCCGACTCGGAGGGCCGCATGCCGGCCTTCTACACCTTCGGCGTGCGGACGATCGAATACCCCGCCGAGACGGTGCACAAGGGCGTCGTCTCGAAGGTGCTCCTCGAACTCACCAGCCAGTGGGGACGGCCCGTGACCTGGGAGGACGCCTCACGACAAGACCGGGCCGACATCCTCTCGCTTCTTGGGGTGTACGCCGCCGAGACAGGCGGCGGCGCGACCGGCCTCTCGGACCAGGGCGGGCCCTCGGCGGCCTTCCTCGGGGAT
>CAZCER010000458.1:0-4743 GCA_964497385.1 uncultured Armatimonadia bacterium
GCCGGCTCACCGGGGTAGCGCGCGTCGGGCGCGGCCGACAGCTCGTACGGGCGACCAACCGCGATGGACGGCACGAGCGCCGGCTCGGGCACGTACGGGCCGCCGGGCGTCCTCGCCATGTCGGCGACCACCGCGTCGAAGCGCGGCCGGAGGTCCACATCCGCCGTCAAATCCCAGAGGTTCGTGTCCATCTGGCGCATCCCGAGCACCGACGCGATCCAGCCCTGCGTCCAGCCGGACTCGATGCACCAGGCGCCCCACCCGATGTCGGCCGAACTCCCCCAGAACTCCCACTTCTCGAAGTCGAAGGAGCGGAACCAGGCGCCATCGAGTTCGGGGTGGGTCTCGGAGCGCGCCTGGATGCGACAAAGGAACTCGGCGATGCGGTCCTCCGCCGCGCGCAGGTTGGGATCGCCCGTCGCGGCGGCGGCCTCGTGCAGCCCGAGGAACGCGAAGTTCATGGAGTAGAGCATGTCGCAGGCGGGGTCGCCGTTCTCCTGGATGAGAGGGGTCTCCGCGGTGCCGTAGGCCTCGTTCGAGGGCACGCCGGGCGGCTGAGGCTTGGCGGGATCTCCGAGCACCTCACGGATGGCGCCCGAGGCGTCCTGCTCGCGCAAGAGGTCGTCCGCGATCCGCGTGAGCCACTCGCGGTGCTCTGGCGTATCGTGCGTGCGCACGAGCCACGCCAGGCACAGCAGCATGCGCGAGCGGTCGATGGTCAGGCCGTATGTGGTCAACCACGCATGCGGATAGACTTCCATCGTCCCGCGTATGCCGGCTTCGGCCTTCTCCAGGAACGGGCGATGGCCGGTGGCCCGGTAGGCCCATATGTAGCAGGCCCAGAGGTAGGACTCGTAGTGCGGCGACGCATGCACGATCTCGCGCTCGTTGTAGAAGCGCCAGCCGTTCGCTTCGAGATCGGGGATGTCGATCCGGCCGCCGCGGAAGCCGAGTGAGCCCGTGGTCCGGAGGTTCGCGAGCAAGCAGCGTAGGATCGCGTCGTCCCAGCGGTCGGAGCCCGTCAGAGCCGAGGTCGCCATCAGGCCGAGCAGGGCCCGGGCGTTGTCGTCGCCGTAGAAGGCTCTCTCCCAAGCCCACGAGGTGATCCCCCACGCCATCAGCCCGTAGGCCGGGTGGTTCGGGTCGGAGCGGACGCCCTGCCGGATGAGCGAGTCGAAGCAGACGTAGTCCGCGAGGTTCGAACCGACCTCGGCGCTGCGTGCGTCGTGGCTGACTCGCCCCGCGAAGGCGAGTGCCATGGCGGACTCGCACAGGCAGTCGTTCCGGAGGACGAGCCGGTGGCGCTGGCTGCCGTCATGGTCGATCGGAGCCGAGAAGCCCTCGAGCAGGCCGTGGCTCCCGTCGCCGGGCAGGAGGAAGCTGGGGAGCATCGGGCCCTCCTCGATGCCGCGTGAGAACGAGGGCGCCAGGTGGGGGAGCCACGACTCGTGCACGAGCAGCCGTGCCCCGTAGTACCAGGCGATGGCCCGCCGGAACGCGTCGCGCTCCAGATCGGCAGGGACACGCTCGTCCCGCCCGTAGCTCGGCCGCACCGTGGGTGTGAAGGCGAGGTCGGGGATCTCGGCGCCGGGCGCGAGCCACGCCAGGATCCGCCGCCAGATCAGGCTCCAGGCTTCGGTCGGGCCGTACCGACCCCGGACGAAGCAACTCAGCCCGGTGGTCGCGACCAGCAGATCACGCCCGGGCAGTTCGACCAGGGCCGGAGCGGCGTCGTCCGGCAGCCCGAAGGTCGCCTCGTCGTAGCCGGCGACCCGTGCGATGGCGATGTGAGTCAGGGCCCCTTCCACCTCGATGGGAACATAGCGGCAGCCGTGGATCGCGAGGATCCGGAGCGCGGGGAGTTCCGGCCCGAACCAGTCCGAAGCCACGACCGCGCGCTCCCACTGGGTGGCCTGCGGAGGACCCAGTTCGACGCCGGGCAGAGAGCCGGGGTACTCGACGAAGACGCGCACCCCTTTGCCCTGTGCGGCGCGGAGCGTCTCCGGAGACACCTCGGCGGTCTCCTCCGGGTAGCTGTCTGCCAGCAGGAGCAGACCCGAGCCTTCCGGCGCCGAGGCCACAGCCTCCTCGTCCGAATCGAACCGCGCGCAGGCAACACCGTTCGCGCGCGCCGCTCGGTAGAGATCGTTGCTCTCCTCGCAGCGGAACAGCAGCGCGGGCGAGGCGTCGACCGAAGGCGCGCCCCAGGTCAGTGCGAGGGCAAACGGGATGCAGGCCACAGGCGGTCCCTCCTCATCGTCCTCGGTTTCGGCGGGGGCGGACCCGAGGCCTGCGGCGGCCTTCAGCATCGTGCTCCTCCACCCGACAACCCTTGTGGAGTACGACCGCGCGAGAGAGGATGCTGTCCGCATGAACCGGCTCTGGCTCATCGGTGCGATGGTCGCCGTTGTCCTGCCATCTGCGAGCGCTGAGAGCGTTACGGTGATGGGAGAGGTGCTCGACGGCGAGTCCAAGGCGCCGGTCGCCGGCGTGCGTGTCGAACTGCGCGTCCCGGGTGCGGTGCGGGCCGAGGGCGAGACCGACGCTTCGGGAGCGTTCGTGCTCGAGGCCGACTCCTGTTCGCCCATCTTCCATCTGCGCGTGGCGGAGTCGGAGGCCTATCGCGAGGCCGTGGCTCCCGGCGTGGCGCCCGGTGAGGCCGTCACGATCTACGTGGAGAGACATACGCTCGCCTTGGTTGGGACGCTCACCGATCGGGTGACCGGCCGAGGCGTGCCCTTCACACTCGTCGATCTGGGCCGAGAGGGCGTCCTCCTGGGGACGGCCCGCACCGACGAACGCGGCCGGTATGAGATCCCGCTCGAGGGGGTTTTGCACGAGGACTCCGGGCACGGGCACACGCGGCTCGAGGATCTCTGGGTGACGCACCGATCGGACGCGCACCTTCCGGCGACCTCCCGCGAAGTGCGCCTGAGCGACCTGAGCCCTTGGCGCCTGGAGTGCGATTTGGCCGTGACCCCGAACAGCGGCGTGGTCCGCATCGAGTGCATCTCGGGGATAACGGGCCAACCGATCCGCAACACGCGCGTCCGGATCGCGGGCGTCCTCGGCCATGGGTGGACCGAGCGGGTGACGGACGGCGCGGGGGCGATCGTGGTGCGCGCGCCGGCGTGGCGGCGCGGGGACCTGCCGTTCGAGGAGAACCACCTGCGCGACGACCTGAACGTCACCTCGAACGACCCGCGCTTTGGCTACGTGCGCGTCGACCACATCACGGTCACGCCGGGCGTGAGCGAGACGCCGGGGGTCCTGGTGACCCTTGCGCTCGTCCCCGTTGAGCGGGTCAACCACGCGCGCTCTTCGACGGCGAGCGTGATTCGGCTGGATCCGGGGCGCGTCTCGGTCGCATCGGACCGAGGCGACTCCCAGGACTGAGCGGTCACTCGGACGGACGGGCGTGGGCCAGTTCGTCGAGCGCTTCACGGAGTTCGGTGAGGTCGATCGGCTTCCCGATCACGCGATGCACGGTCACGTTGGTGTCGGGCTTGGCGGCCTGGCCCCAGCCGGTCATCACGATCACGGGAACGTCCGGGGCCACCTCGCCGATCCGCTCGGCGAGCGCCCAGCCCGACATCCCCGGCATCCCAAGGTCGGTCACCACGGCCTGAAACGGCGCCGCGCCGGGCTGTCTGCGCTCGATCTCGGCGAGCGCTTCGAGCGCTCCCCCCACGCCGACCGGGTGGTGCCCGAACAACTCCAGCGCCTCGACCACCACGGAGAGAACCGGCTCCTCATCGTCGACCACGAGAATGCGGAGCGGGCGCGACGCGGCCGCGTAGCGCCCGGGCTCGACTTCCTCAGCGGCCGGCGCGCTCGAAAGCGGAATGCGGATCCGGAACTCCGCGCCTCCCTCCGCGCTCCGCCCAACCTCAATCGCGGCGGCCTGGCGCTCGATGAGGCCGATCACCACGCTGAGCCCGAGCCCGCTGCTTGAGGGGCCCTTGGTCGTGACAAACGGGTGGAAGATGCTCTCGACCATGTCCTCGGGCACGCCGGGACCGTTGTCCGCGACGGTGAGCACGCCGACGTCGGCGGCCTCGTCGCGCGCGCAGGACAGCACGATGCGGCCTCCTTGCGGCAGGGCCTCGATCGCGTTGATGAGCAGGTTCACGAGGATCTCGCGCAGTTCCGGCCCCACGCCGCGCACCCAGATGGGCTCCTCGGGGCACCGCACCTCCACCGCGTACGCGATCCCTCGCGACTCAGCCTCGCTCTTCCACTTCGGAAGCGTGATGTCGCGGGCGGCGAGCAGCAGCTCGCGCGCGTTCACCGGGCCTGGCTCCTGCGGTTCGCGGAGCCCCGCGTAGGCCTGGATGCGGTCCACAATGCCCGCCCCGTCCCGAGCGACCTGACGAATCAGCATCAGACGTCGCTTGATGTCGCCCTCCGTCTCCCCCAACATGAGGTCCACGTGCGCCGAGATGGGGGCGAGGATGTTGTTGAAGTCATGCGCGACCCCCGCTGCGAGCGTTCCGAAGGCCTCGAGGCGCGCCATCTCGATGAGCTTCGTCTGCGTCACCTGCAGGTTCGAGTAGGCGGTGCGCTGGCTCGCCACCAAGCGCGCGTTGCGCACGGCGATCGCGAGCTGGAGCGCTAGATCCTCGAGGAACGCGAGCGTGTCGCGCTCAGGAGGCGCCGGCAGGCTCGCGACGATGGCGCCCACCACTTCACCCTCGGTGACGGACGGGACCAGCCAGGGGCCGTGCGCGCCCTCGCCCTGCC
>CAZCER010000459.1:0-4726 GCA_964497385.1 uncultured Armatimonadia bacterium
CCGCAAGGCCGGCGCCGCCGCCTACGACGCCTGGGCGGCGGCGCTTCTGCGCGACGAGGAGTTCGCCGCCGAGGACCTCGAGCCGCTGCAGGAGCGCCAAATGGCTCACACCGGCGCGGTCGGCGCGGTGGCCGAGAGCCGTCACTACGGACATGTGTACCTCAGGGAAGCCGCGATCGGCGCGCCGCTCTCGGGCGAGCTGCTCGCGGCGGCCGAGTGCTTCCGCGCGGAGCACGACCTGATGTGGGAGGTCTGGGGCGCCATCGGCGGCCCGGGACTCGGGGACGACAAGGCGCGCGCTCTGGCAAGCCGAGACGCCCGAGAGAAGAGCGCGGCCATCATCCTCGCGGCGAAGGCGAAGGACGCGGAGGCGCGGGAGCACATCGCGCGGGCGCTGGAGGGCTAGGGCCTACTCGCCGCGCACCTTGAACTGGCCCATCGCGCGGAACTTCGCGTACCGCTCCTCGACGAGTTCGTCCACCGGCCGGGCCATCAGCGCGCGCACGAGGTCCACGAGCCGGCTCTTCAGGACGGCGGCCATGGCGACGCCGTCGTAATGCGCCCCGCCCAGCGGCTCCTCAACGATCTCATCGATCACGCCTAGCTGGTGTGCGTCTTGGGCGGTGATCCGGAGGAGTTCGGCCGCTTTCTGCACTTGCTCCGGAGCGGCGTTCTTGTAGAGGATGGCCGCGAAGCCCTCAGGGGGGATGACCGAGTAGATCGCGTACTCGAGCATCAGCACGACGTCCCCGACCGCGATCCCGATCGCGCCGCCGCTGCCGCCCTCGCCGGTGACGCAGATGACGACCGGAACGCGGAGACGCGCCATCAGGAGCTGCGTCGCCGCGATGGCCTCGCTGATTCCACGCGCCTCGGCGTCGTAGAGGCACTGCGCCGCGGGCGTATCGACAAAGGTGATGACGGGCATGCCCAGCCGCTCCGCCATCTCCATGAGCCGCTGGGCCTTGCGGTACGCCTCGGGGTTCGAACTCCCGAAGTTGCGTTCCTGGCGCTCCTTGGTGGTGCGGCCCTTCTGGTGACCCAGCACCATGACCCCGACGCCGTCGAGCAGAGCCGGTCCGCCGACGAGGGACTTGTCGTCCCCGTAGGCGCGATCCCCATGGAGTTCCACGAAGTCGTCGAAGATGTGGGCGATGTAGTCCAGCGTGTAAGGGCGGTTGGGGTGGCGCGCGATAAGAACCTTGCGCCAGGGCGAGAGTTCCGAGACGATCAGGCGCTTCTCTTCGGTGATGCGGTCCTGGAGGGCGACGATCTTGTCCGAAAGGTCCTCATCCTCGGACTCGGCTTGCCTGCGGAGCAGCGCGTCCAGTTCCTCATGCAGCTTGCGGATTCCATCTTCGAACGGAAGCCAGCGGTCGGCGGAGTACTTCACGAGGCCCGGGCTCCCTTCCGAAGCGGGGCGGCGTAGACCATGCGGACGATGCGCTCGAGCGTCGAGCGCATCTCGGACCGCGCAACGATGCGGTCGATCATCCCGTGCTCGTGCTGGAACTCCGAGGATTGGACCTCGGCCCCGAGGCCGCTCTTGGTTCCCTTCACGACGCGCTGCCCGGCGAAGCCGACCATCGCTCCCGGCTCGGCCAGCGCGATGTCGCCGAGGCTCGCCCAGCTTGCGTAGACCCCCGCCATCGTCGGGTTGGTGAGAACGCAGACGCAGATCTGGCCGAACTCCCGCAGCCGACCGATCGCGGCCGCGGTCTTCGCCATCTGCATCAGCGAGAGGATGCCTTCTTCCATCCTAGCCCCTGCGCCCGACCCGGAGATCAGGATGCACGGGCAACTTTCGTCGACGGCGCGCTCGACGCATCGAGCGATCTTCTCGCCGACGACGGAGCCCATCGAACCCACCGTGAAGAACGGGTCGGTGATCCCGAGGGTCACCGGCTTGCCGGCGATCAGGGCCGTCCCCGTGATCGCGGCCTCCAGTTCGCCCGTCCGGGCCCGGTGACGCGCGAGCTTCTCCTCGTAACCCGGCATGTTCAGGGGGTTCAGACCCACGAGCGCGACGTCCATCTCCTCGAAGCTGCCGGGGTCGACCGTGATCTCGATGCGCTTCCGGGCCGAGATGCGGAAGTGATGCCCGCACTGCGGGCACACCATCAGGTCGCGCTCGAGTTCCTTGCGGTACAGAAGCTGCGCACAGCGCGGGTTCTCGCACTTGACCCACATTCCGTCCGGAATGCGCGCGCGCCAGTCCTGCTCACCCGCCATGGGGTGTCCTCCTCCGGTGGGTACTCGCGGTACCAGCCGCCGACTTTAGCTTCGGCCCGGTACGCGTGTCAAGGCGGGTGCTTCGCAACCTCTATTCTTTGCACCTGCCCCCTCCGACCGGACACACAGGGGAACGCGTTCGCGCGCTCAATCGTCTAGCGGGTGGCCGGAGGCCGAGGCCCCACCGCCGCGCCGGCGGGTCGCGGTTGTTGCGCGAAGGCTTCCGGGCTAGAATAGGCGGCGGGTCGGCGCTCGTGGCTTACGCCCGCGCAGACGTCGTCCGAGCGGTCCGCCGCGGCGATGGGCGCCACGCCGGACCGGATCCCGAGGTGGTTTGCCGTGACCAGATACAAGGAGTCGGCGCCGCTGGCGCTTGCCCTGCTGGCGCTGGCGCTGCTTGCGCCGGGCGCTTGCGCCCAGTTCGGCCAGGGAGGCAGCGCGGCGTTCGGGCCGGTTGTTGAGAACGGCGAGAACGCCGAGATCCGCGGCGCCAAGCTGGCGATCGAAGAGGACATGATTCGCCGCCTGCGCGTCGCCTCCGAAGGCGCCTCGCGCCCGTCCGCGCGGGTCACCGTGCACCCCTACGAGCGCTTCCTCAGCCGCTGTCGGGACCACGCGGACGCCGCCGGCAATCCCGAGCCCCTTGCCTGCGACACCTGGGGACAGGCCAAGGAGGCCGCCAGGCTGATTGGCTATCAGTACGTGATTCTGATCGAACTCAGCTCCGCGCCGGGCGAGGGCGGCGGGACGCGCCTCGACTTCAGCTATCAGATCTACAAGACCAACCCCGGCGAGGTCGCGATCAACCAGCGCTTCGAAGGCAACTCTCTCGACCTCGCGGGCGCCATGCGGAGCCTCACCAAGCAGATCGCGTACGGAGTCGGCTTCTACGACTCGCCGGAGTTCGAGACCGCCGTCGCCAGCATGCGCACCGAGTCCTCAAGCGCGTTCACCAGCTACTGGCTCGGGCGCGGCCACCTGGCTCTCGGGGCCTACGATCAGGCCTACGCCGCCTTCGAGGCAGCCGCGGCCGCGGACCCGGCGTACGAAGAGCCCCGCGTCCATATGGGCCACGTGCACCTCGCCAAGGCTCGGGAACACCAGGCGAACGGCGAGTGGGAAGAGGGCCTCGCGGCGATCGACCAGGCGCTCAACGTCTATGACGCGTTGCGCTCCTATGAGAGCAAGGCCCAGGCCCTGATCGTGAAGGCCGACATCATGGCCGCTCTGGGGCGCGTCCAGGACTCCTGGACCGCGCGCAAGACGGCCGCCCGGGTCTACATGGAGGCCGGGAGGATCCCCGAGGGATTCCTCGAGGCGGACATCGTCTACCGAGAGATGGAAGCGGCCGGGGCCGACAAGGACGTCGATGTGCTTTGGCTTCTCGGGCACGCGCACCGAGTCCGGCATGGGCGCCTCCTGGTCAACTCCGAGAAGCGGGAGATCATGGCCCAGTACGCCGACGCCGAGATCTTCCTGAACGACGTCCTGGTCGCCGACCCGCACTACGTTCCGGCCCTCCTGGATCGGGGCTATATGTACAAGAGCTACGGCGAGCAGTACGCGACCGACACTGAGGAGCAGATGGCCTGGCGCCAGCAGTGGCTCGGGTGGGCGCTCGCGGACTTCACCGCCGTCACCGCCGTCCAGCCCGCGAACTGGGAAGCCTACCGCGAGATGGGCCAGTGCCTGACCGCCATGGCCGAACGGCCCGAGGGCGCCTCTGACAAGGAGCGCGAGGTGGCCGCCGGCCAGTTCGGGCAGGCCGTGAACCACTTCCGCGCGGCTCTCCGCGTCCTCAAAGACCAGGGCATGGATGCGAGTCCCGAGGCCGGCCGGATCTGCCAGAGGCTGTCCTACATCCTCAGGCACCTCGGCCGACCCGACGAGGCCGTGACCGTCATCAACCGCGCCATGGAGATTCTTGGGAAGGGCGAGGCCGACATCTGGATCGAGATGATCCTCATCCAGGTCGAGTCCGGCGAGTTCGACGCGGCCCAAGACATCCTGACCGAGGCTCTCACCCACTTCGACCGTCCGCCCGATAGGCTCACGGCGATGGACGCGAAGATCGCCGCCGCCAAGGACGCCTGGATCGAAGGCGAAGGCTGGGGTGGACCGCACCGTCTCGAGGGCACCAATCACTGGGATGGCGGAGACGAGGACGAGCAGTAGGGTCCTCGGACGCATCACCCGAACACAACAACGGCCGGCCGCAAGGTCGGCCGTTTGCTCTGTGCGCCCCCGGGGACGCCCCGGAGTCACGCCTTAGCTCCACGTTAACGACCGCGAAGTGAGACGACGGGCAGAATGCACACTCGGGGGGCGCGAGGCCTCGGAGGGCCGTGGAGTGCCAAACATGCCACAGAGCGCCGACAGGCTCCTGCTTACACCAGGACCGCTCACGACGAGCATGACCGTGAAGCAGGCGATGCTCCGGGATCTCGGATCCCGTGACGAGGAGTTCATTGGGATCGTCCGCGCGATCCGCCGC
>CAZCER010000460.1:0-4725 GCA_964497385.1 uncultured Armatimonadia bacterium
ACTCGCCGTCCACCGCCGCGCGGACCGCCGCCATGCCGCAGAGATAGGACTCCTCGGCGTCCGTTTCGGACATGAGGTGCGCGGCGCAGCGCTGGATGTTGCCGGCCTTGTTGAAGCGCGCCGAGTAACCGAGGCGCTCCTCGATGTTCTCCGCGAGCGTCTGGCCCACGCCGCCGAGCTGACGGTTGCCGAAAGCGTCGACCTTGTCGCCGGCGGCGATCAGGTTGCGATCCTTGTCCTTGATGCCCTCGGACGCGGCGATCACGCAACGGCCGAAGTTGTCCCAGCATTCCTTGACCTTATACAGGAAGGCGTCCGGATCGAAGACGGCCTCCGGCAGGAGGACGATGTGCGGGCCGAGTTCAGGGCGTGTGCGGGCGAGCTGCGCCGCGCCGGTGATCCAGCCGGCGTCGCGACCCATGCACTCGATGACCTGGACGTAGCGGAGCGAGTCGTTGTCGCGGTCGACCTCGCTGGTCGTGACCGCGATGTAGCGGCCGACGGAGCCGAAACCAGGGCAGTGATCGGTGATCGGGAGGTCGTTGTCGACGGTCTTCGGGATGCCGATGACGCGCATCTCCCAGCCCTCGGAGGCCGCCAGGCGCTCGACGTCGCTCGAGGTGATCTGGGAGTCGTTTCCGCCGATGTAGCAGAAGTAGCGGATGTTGTGGGCCTTGAAGACCTCGATGATGCGAGGGATGTCGAAGTCCTTGACCTTCAGGCGGATCGAGCCGAGGGCCGAGGACGGGGTCCTGCGCAGGCCCTGGATGGTGCGCGGGTCTTCTTTGCGCAGGTCGATGAGGTTCTCGAACAGGATGCCGCCGATGCCCTCGACGGAGCCGTAGACGCTCTCGATGCACGAGTGACGGAGCGCTTCGTCGACCACGCCGACGACGCTTCCGTTGATGACCGCGGTCGGACCACCGGACTGAGCCACGACAAGATTGCCGCGGAGTGCGTCGCTCATAGGTGCTGAATCCCTCCGGACTTCCGGGTGTGGTGGGGCTTTCGCCCACTATGACGGGCGATTCTAGCACACGGGCGGCGGTGGGCCAAATGGCGAGGCGGCGCGAGAGAGAGGGCGGCCCCGGTCGACGCTGGCCGGGGCCGCCCTCTCTGGGGTGGCGCGGGAGCTTCGGGTTTCGGCTACTCCGTCGGCCTTTGGTCGTCCTCGGGCCTCGGCTCGGGCGGCTCGGCCGGGGCCCCCGCGTCCCGTCCAACGGCGTAGTCCATGGACGCGGCCGCGTAGTCCATGTCGGCGAACAGGAGGTCGCGGCGGCGCTTGCCGGTGAACCAGTCGAAGACGGGTCGCGAGTCGTAGGCCGGGTTCGCGCCCCAGTTCGAGGCGAAGACGGCGCCCAGCCCCAGGAGCGCCAGGGCGATCCAGGCCAGGGCCGCGAAGACGCTGATGACGGGGATGTAGCCCAGGATGAGGTTGAGGCCGGCCACGGCGCCCGCGCCGGAGGCGAGGCGGCCCACCGTCGGCATGGCGCCCAGCCGGAAGCGCATCACGAGGTACTCGCCAACCACGAGCCCGACGGCGGCCGTCCCGAGAACGTGGGCGATTCCGACGACGGCGCCGGAGACCACCGCGGCGAGCCCGCAGGTCACCAGACCAAGCACGAGGGCGATCGCCGCGAAGAGCGCCACGTAGAGGAGTCCGAGTCCGACCGTGCGGGCGGGCTGGAAGCGGATGCAGTCGGAGACGACCTGGACGCGGCCGGGCCAGAGCGCCCCGACGAGGATGACCACTCCGAGCCAGAGGAGCGTCCAGAGGAGGCTCTGCGAGAAGTCGGCGAGGGCGCCGCCGATGGAGCCGAAGACGTGAACGGGGAAGCCGTCCGGGTGGCTGCGGATCGTGATCTCGGCGTCTTCGGGAGCGCGAACCTGATTGGAGGAATCGTAGACGGGCCCCTCGACGCTGGCGCCCTCTTCCACGTCGAGCTGCCCGCCCATGGCCATGACTTCGCCCTGGATCACTCCGGTGGAGCCTACGTGGACGTTCCCGCCGAAGATCGCCACATCGCCCGTGACGAGCCCGTTGTTCTCGACGTTTCCGCCGAGGACAACCACATCGCCCGCGACCTCGGCGCCCTCCTCGATCTCGGCGTTCCCGCCCATGACCAGGAGTTCCTCACAGCGCTCGCCGGAGCGGATCGTGATGTTGCCTCCCAGCACCGGACCGCGCTCGATGTCGTGCATGGGGCCGGAGGGCTTCTCGGGTTTGTCGGGCTTCTCGACGAGCACGGTTGCCGAGGACTCCGCGCTCTCCGACTCCGTGGCGGCGGTCTCCGCTCTCGCCGCCGGCGGCAGGGCGCTCGCAAGCTGAGGGCGCTTCGCGGCCCAGGTCTTGCCGCGGACGAGAGCCCCATCGTCGACCTTGAGCTTCTCACCGTCCGAGGTGATGTGGATCAGGTCCCCGCGGATCTCCGCGTCGGGCTCGACGGTGACATTCGAGCCGAGCGCGATGACCGACCCGTCCACGCGGCCTGCGATGGCGGCGTCACACCAGGCGACGACGAGGTCACCGGTGACGCTGTCGGTCGCGGCGAGCGTATAGGCGTCACCCGAGTGATAGACGCCGTCCGTGGGCTTGGGCGCGCGCTCGAGGCCGCAGAAGGCGCCCACTGCGTCGGCGACCCAGTCGGAGCGGATGTCCACAAGGTCGCCTTTGACGCGGGCGCCGGCTCCCTCGTCGAGCGTCGCGCCGAGAAGCACGACGGAGTTCTCGACCGTGGCGCCGTCCGCGAGCCGGAGCTTGCCGCCAAGCAGCATGACGCCCTGCGGGATCTTGCCATCGACCGTCACGTCGGCGAAGGCGCAGACCACGTACGGGCCCTGCTCGGTGGTCTGCTCGCACGCCTTGGTCGAGACGACGGTGTCGCGCCCGCTCGGGGTCACGACGATGTCGGCGCAGGCGAACGCGGCAAGGGCGATGGCCGCGACGATGGCGAGCGCGATGGCGAGGGGGGCGAGTGCGGTGTGTCGGCGGGTCATGGCTGCACACTCCTTCTGCCGGCTGCGGGAACGCGGTTCGCGAGGCGGGCCAGCGACGCGGTGAGGATCAGGGCTACGGCCGTGGCGCCGCCTCCGAGCAGCCAGGCCATGACAAAGCACCCGGGGGAGCGGAGGTCATAGGTCTCGACGAGAGCGCCGATCACGTTCGCGGCGGAACCCAGAATCGAGACCACGACGGTCGCGGCGGAGTCATACCACCCGCCGCGCCAGAGGGCGGCGATGAGGCACACCGCGGCGGCGGCGAAGCAAAGAAGGGAGAGAGAGAATGCGAGCGGCTTCTCGCGGGCCGCGTTCTCCTCATCGATCGCGGCCATGACGGCCGCGGTCAGGTCGCGCGAGGGCTCCGGCAGGGGCAGGCCCTCGAGATCGCCCACGGTCGCGAGCAGCGCGTCGCGGAGTTCCCGGCAGGACTCGCACTTCGCGACATGCGCGTCGAGGCGCGGTGAGGAGTCGATGTCCCCGTCGAGCAAGGCGTTGAGTAGGCGTTCGGCTTCCGAGCAGTTCAAAGCGCCGCCTCCTCTCTCAGGTGTCCCAGATAGACGGCGAGCTGCTTGCGCCCGCGGTGCGCGTGGACTTTGGCGGAGTTCACGGAGCAGCCCATGATCCGCGCGACCTCGGTGAAGGGCAGGTCCTCGATGTGCTTCAGGGTCACGGCCATGCGCTGTCTCTCGGGCAGACGGCTGAGCGACGCGTGGATGAGTTGGCTCACGGCCTCGGACTCCGCGCCGCGCTCCGTGCGGCCCTCGGAGGGCGGGTCGAAGCCCTTCTCCTCGGAGAGCCGCTCGAGGGACTCGCCCGGCTTCTTCCGGCGATGGGCGTCGATCCCGATCCGCGCCGCGATGGTCACGAGCCAGGTGGAGAACTGCGCGACCTCCGGCGAGAAGGCGTCGAGGCGCCGGTAGGCTCGGATGAAGGTCTCTTGGGTCAGGTCCTCCGCCATGTCGCGGTCTCCGATGGTCCGGAGGAGCACCGAGAAGACGCGGGTCCGGTGCCGGTCCACAAGCTCCTCGAACGCCCCTCGGCGCCCGGAGAGAGCTTGTTTGACCAAGATCTCGTCGCTGACTGAACCCAAGGGGCTCCTCCGTGTTCACCGTGGGATACGAGGCGTGCGGGGACCGGGTTACAGCCGTTTTCGGGGGATTCGGGCGGGGACCTGGGGCGATGCCGCGTAGGGTGCGACCGGCGGGTCGCCCGTGCAGCCGTGGCGCCGGCGTCTCTGCCGGGGATGGTGTAGGGCGCGACCGGCAGGTCGCCCGCTCATCCGGGCCGTCTCGGCGCGGGCGGACCGGGCGACTGCATCGGCGCGACGCGGGACGCGTGGCGCGCCCCGTACGAGGCGGGCAAGACGCCCGCGCTCCATCATCCGCTCACCCCGAGTTCGCCGGCGCCCTCCAGCCGGCGAGTATCGAGGGGTGAGTAGACCGGGCGACAACGGAGTGCGCGACTGCATCGGCGCGCCGCGGGACGCGTCGGCTACCCGCCTCGCCGGTACCGCCAACCGTGCTTGGTCTTGGCGCGCTGTGTGAGGCCGGCGCGGCGGGCGATGAGGTCCACGAGGCCCGTGTCCTGGCCGTGCCAGCCGAGGTCGAGCCAGGTGCGTCCGCAGCGCGCCTCGATGTGGATGGGGCCCGAGTCGCCGGTGAAGGCGTACTCGGCGCGCAGTGCGGAGATGGTGGTCCAGACCCGAACCCGGGCGCGCTTCCGGCT
>CAZCER010000461.1:0-4722 GCA_964497385.1 uncultured Armatimonadia bacterium
GGACCTTCCGCAAGTGCTGAACCCGCCGGAAGAGTTCGTGCAGAACTGCAACTGCGCTCCCTGGCACACCACCGGCGTGAACAGCCTGGCGGCCGCGGACTACCCCGTCTACATGAACGACTACGGCTTCACGGACCGCTCGGAACGGATGCTCGAACTCCTCGAGACGCCGGGCGCGCTCGACTTCGACGGCGTCATCCGCACCGCGACGGACAGCGAGGTGATCGGGGCCCGCGCCGCGCTCGAGGGCTTCTTCGGCGCGCTGGGCGACCGGGAGGCGCCCGAGGCGGTGAAGGGTGCGCTTGAGGTTCTGCGCGCATGGGACCACCGGGCGAGCGTGGACTCGGTGGGGGCGGCGCTCTTCGACGCGTGGACGGCTCGGGCCGGCGTCGCGCCCGCTCTGCACGCGCTTGCGGAGCCCGGCGCGAGCCTGAGCGCGGACGAACTTGCGGAGATGTTGAAGGCTCTCGGGAAGGCTGTAGAGGACCTGCGCGACCGTGGCTTCGAGGTGGACACCCCGTGGGGCGAGGTGCACCGGATCGGGCGGGGAGACGTGGACGCCCCCTGCGCCGGCTTCGGGAGGGGCTTCCGCACGCTCAATCCGAACCACGGCCCAACGGTCGACGGGCGGATCCGGTGCAACATCGGCTCCTCGTACCGGATGCTGGTGGAGTTCTCCGACCAGGGCGTCCGCGCCGTGAGCACTCTTCCGTTCGGCGCGAGCGGCGATCCGACGTCCCCGCACTACAGCGACCAGTCGCCTCTGCACGGTGCGGGCGTCTACAAGCCGGCGTGGTTCACCGAGGAGGACGTGCGGGCGCATCTCGAGTCCGAGACGCTCTGCACCTACGAGCGGTAGGGCGCCGATGCCGAAGGTCTTCAGTGCGCGCCTCGAGGCATTGCAGCCGGCCCGACTTCACCTCAGCGCGGCCAAACTGGAATGCTTCGGGGCGTGGCTCGGCGGGGTGACGCGCGTGCAGGCCGTGTGGGATGAGGACGACCTCGACTGGGAGGCCTACGCGATCTGTGTTGGGTGGTGCAAAGCCGAGGGTGTGCGTGCGGTCGCCGGCCTCGCGAACCGCGTCATCGATGCCCGCTCCTACGAGCGTCTCTGGCTCGACCGCTGCCGGGTAGGCGGATCGTCTCGATCCGCGCGGTGCATGCCGGGCGATGGCCCGGTCGCTCTCACTCGCCCAAGCACCCACCCCGATGGCGGCCTACCAGGTCACTCACGCTCGTGGCATCCTCCGCGCCAGCTCGCTGATGCCCAGAACCCCGGTGCCCACGCCGCCTCGATCCGTCCGATCCAGAAGCTCCTCTGCACCATATGCAAGTAGTATTGCAGATAGTGTCACCAACTGCAATCCTGATTGCGTTTGGTGCATGTTGTCGGGGATGGAGCGACGTGGGCTACGCGAACAGCAGGGCCCGGCAGGCAACGGCCAGGATGACCGCGAGGACGGCCGCCACGGGGAGGGTGATGACCCAAGACGCCACGATGAGTCGCATGACCTTCCAGTTCAGCGACTCGACGCCGCGCGCCATTCCCACTCCGAGAACGGCCCCGACAAGGCAATGGGTGGTCGAGACCGGCAACCCAAGGCGGGAGGCCAGGAGCACCGTGGTCGCGCACGCGAACTCCGCCGCGTAGCCGCGCGTGGGGGTCAGAGCCGTGATCTCATGGCCGACCGTCCGCATCACGCGCCAGCCCCAGGTCGCGATCCCGACCGCGATCATCGCGCCGCCCATCAGAAGCACCCAGACGGGCAGCGTCGCCGGGGCGTCTGGATTCACGAACTGCTGCCGGATCGAGGCGAAGGGTCCGATCGCATTCGCGACGTCGTTCGCCCCCTGGGCGAAGGCGACGCAGGTGGCGGAGACGAGCTGGAGCCCGGCGAAAACGCGCTCGACGGCGAAATACCGGGGCTCGCGCGAGCGGGCGCGCTCCACCGGACCGAGGCTCCCCACGAGGTCGCCGACGCGCTCACGGATCTCGTCGATTTCGTCCTTCAGATCGTCCACCGAGGCGCTGGCCGCCGAGGCGAGGCCCTTCTCAGCGCGCTCGAGGCCCTCCGCGATGCGCTCCCTCTCCCGGGACTGTCGGGCCTTCTCCAGGGTGCGTTCGTCGACACGGTGCGTCGGGGCGCGGCGGATCAGCATCCAGCCGAAGAGCCCGGCCATGCAGGCGATGATGGACGAGAGGATGAGGGCCTGGGGGGCGTCGAGATCGAGCTGGAGGTTCTTGAGGCCCTTGTACAGGATGACGAGGCTGAGCACGAAGAAGACAAGCCCTATGGCGACAGGGCCGTAGCGGCGCGTCGCCCCGATGGGGTCGTCGGTGCGGATGATCCGGGCTCGGATGATCGTGAACAGGAAGTAAGCGAAGAGCCCCGACATCGCTGGCGTGACGACCCAAGAGGCGACGACTTCGCCGACCTTGGCCCACTTCACGATGCTCGGGCCGCCCACCAGCAGGAGGCATCCGACGACGCCGCCGACGATGGCGTGGGTGGTCGAGACCGGCAGCTTGAAGTAGGTGGCCGTGGTCACCCATATCGCCGCCGCCAGGAGGGACCCGAGCATTCCGGCGGCCATGTTGGCTGGCTCGATCACGCTGGAGTCGCCTTGGATGAGGCCCGTCTGGATGGTTCCGGTGACATGTCCGCCGACGAGCAGCGCCCCGAAGAAGTTCGCGAAGCAGGCGATGAGGATGGCCTGGCGCACGGTGATGGCCTTGGAGCCGACGGAAGTGCCCATGGCGTTCGCGACGTCGTTCGCGCCGATGGTCCAGGCCATGTAGGCGGCCACAAGCGCTCCGGCGGCGATGACGACGGTCGGATCCAAGACCGAGCCTCTCAACGATGGTCTTTCCAGGGCCTCAAGCGGCCCCGGTGCGGCGTCCCGCTAGTTCGCCAGAATCGGCCGCATCCTGCCCGCGATGTGCCGGGCCGCTTTGGCGGTGTCGGCGAGACACTCCACAAGTCGCATCAGGAGTATGAGGTCGACCGCCTTGAGCTGGTCGCCCTCGGCGAAGACCCCCTGCAGCGCGGCGTCGGCCTGATCTCGAGCGCGCTCGGCGGCCTCCTCCGTACGGCGAACGCCCTCGAAGGCCTCCTTCGCGGGCGGGCCCCCGAACGTGCTCACGACGAGATCGTCCATGCCCGCCAGGAGCGCCTCCGCCTCGCGGCACGCCTCGACGGCGAGTTCGGCGAGGGTGCGGAGATCCTGAGCGACGCGCGGCGGGATCACGGGCTGACGGGCGAGGCAGTGGACCGCGGTCTTCTTCGCGGCGTCGGCCACGTCGTCCTGAGCGCTGACAAGGCGCAAGAAGTCGCGGCGCGAGACGGGGAGGCGTACGTCCGACGGCATGACGCCGCGGATCTCGTTCGCGATCTCGTCGGCCTGCGCCTCGAGATCGCCGATCTCGTCCGCCGCCGCGCGGAGCCGCTCAGCGTCACCGTCCAGGAACGCCGCCACCATGTCGGCGACGAGCGACCCGCTGTGCAGCGCGATGTCGCGGTGCTTCCCGAGCGGCCCGAACGGCGACTCGCGGAACAGCCCCAGGAGTCCTCGCATCGGCGTCACCTCCGCGCCAAAGGGTGCACGCGGGAGCCGGCGGAGGTCAAGGCGCGCGGGGCTCGCGTACGGGAGAAAGGAAGCGGGCCCGCCATCGTGCGACGGCGGGCCCGCGGGGCGTGCGGAGAGCGTTAGTTGCCGGACGACTTGCCGCCGGTGGCTGCGGGGCTGTAGCCGCCCACGCCGCTGCCGCTCTTGGTCTTGGACGCGCCCACCGAGGAGCCTGTGCCCGACTTGGCCGGGTCGTAGGCGGCCACGGCCGCCTTGGCCTCAGGAGTGCTGGCTTCGGGCGGCGGAGCCGGCTTTGAGCAGCCGGCTGCGAGCATGGTCGCGGCCGCAAGCGCCAGAAGCACGGGAATGAGGAAGCGCATGTATGGGTCTCCTCTCAGACCATCCACTCGGCTATGCCGCTCTAGTTGTTGTCCGGGTCGTGGAACCAGTGAATCTTGGCGGTGTCGCGGTTCGAGAAGTACCCGACGGCCTCGGGCTTCTGCCACTTGGCGTGACCGTCGTAGTAGCAGAAGTTCATGCCGCCGTTGTGGATCCCAATCTGCTCGAAGCCGGCGTGGCAGTAGCCTGTGTGCCACCACGCACAGGGGCAGATGCGGGCGTCGCGGGCCCCGTTCCCGCCGAACGCATTCCAGATGTCACCGAGCACGATGCACTGCGCCGGGTACACCACATCCGCGTCGGCCCGCCCGAACCAGTGGTCGACGAGCCCGCAGTTCAGGCCGTACCGGGTGGCGGCCTTCGGACCGTTGTTGTCCCACACGACGGTACCGGTGGCCGCGTCCCACTCGTTGTGGTTCCAGTGCCCGCCGTCGCTCGTGCGGGAGGGGCATGTGAGTATCTGCTGGTTCTTGAGATACGGCATCAGCATGTTCGGCCACTGCATGCAGGCGTCCCACGGAGCGTTCGCGGGCCACGACCACTCGTCGGCCGCCCGGGGGTCGGCACAACGCAGGAACATCTTCTCGTCGTAGTCCGAGGTGTACGCGCGCGTTGCCGTGCCGAGCTGTCGCAGGTTGCTCAGACAGGAGGTCTGCCGCGCCTTCTCGCGCGCTTTGGCGAAGACAGGGAACAGAATTGCTGCCAGGATGGCAATGATCGCGATAACAACAAGCAGCTCTATGAGTGTGAAGCCTC
>CAZCER010000462.1:0-4710 GCA_964497385.1 uncultured Armatimonadia bacterium
CAACTACCAGTTCTTCCGCCGCTGCATTCACGACGCGTCGATGGAGGTCCGCGACAAGTTCACCGCGATTACCACCGATCTCCATGAGCGCGTCGCGGGCGTGCGCGTCGTGAAGTCGTTCGCGACCGAGCGCAAGGAGGCGCGGAGCTTCGTCGCCGAGTCGCGTGAGAACCTCCGCCTCAGCCTTCGACAGGGCGCGTGGTCGGCGGCCTTCGGCCACGTAGCACGCCTGATTACGGTCCTCGGCACCGCGGCCGTCTGGGGTTTTGTGGTGTGGGAGGTCTGCTACGGCGACGGTAAGACGACCGTCGGCGGCCTCATCTTCTACAGCGGCATGCTCCAGAGGATGTACGGCCCGATCATCAACATGACCAACGTGAACGACGCGATCATGCGCGCGAGCGCCTGCATCGACCGCATCTTCGCGACGCTCGATTCGATCCCGGACGTCGAGGAGGCTGCTGACGCGGTCGTGCCGACCAACGTGGTCGGCGAGGTCGAGTTCCGGAACGTGTACTTCAGCTACGATCCGGACGAACTCGTGCTGAAGAACGTCTCCTTCGTCGCGAGGCCGGGCACGGTGACGGCGATCGTCGGGCCGAGCGGAGGGGGCAAGTCGACCCTCATCAACCTCATCCCGCGCTTCTACGACCCGATCAGCGGCGAGGTGACGCTGGACGGCGTGGACCTTCGGACCCTGAAGCTCAGCGCGCTGCGCCAGCACATCGGCATTGTCCTTCAGGAGACGTACCTGTTCTCGGGCACGATTCGCGAGAACATCATGTACGGCAGCCCCGACGCGACCGAGGAGGAACTCTTCGCCGCCACGCGCGCCGCGAACGCGCACGACTTCATTCTGGAGTTCCGCGACGGCTACGAGGAAGAGATCGGCGAGCGCGGCGCCAAGCTCTCCGGGGGGCAGAAGCAGCGCATCGCCATCGCCCGCGCGATCCTGCGGAATCCGCGCATCCTGATCCTCGACGAGGCGACGTCGGCGCTTGACTCCGAATCGGAGCATCTGATACAACAAGCCCTCGACAACCTGATGGAGCATCGAACCACCTTCGCCATCGCCCACCGACTCTCCACCGTCATGAACGCCGATCAGATCCTCGTCGTCGAGAACGGCGAGGTCGTCGAGCGCGGACGGCACGCCGAACTGGTGAAGCTCGGAGGACGCTACGCCGACCTCGCGGCCATCCAGTTCTCCGCGCCGACGGACGAAGAAGAGGACGAGCGGCGACGCGAGGATGGGGATTTCGAGGACGAAGGCTACTAGTCTCGACGCGCACGATACGTCTGGGTCCAGGCGCTCCGGATCGTAACAAGCGAGCCCAAACGAGACACTTGAACCTCGATGGAAACATCGAGAGCCTTCGAGCGTCACATGCAGTGTGGCAGACGGACCGGTAACCCGAGAGGCCAGCGGAACGTATGCCTTAATGTCGCGAGGACTCGCGACACATAGCAGTCGAAGCAAGTGAAAGGGAGGTGCAACAATGACAGACGTCATGCTCAGGGCGCGCGTGCAGGAAGCGATCGCGTCCGTGGCGTCACTGGAGGCGCTCCAGCTGATCTGCCGCGAGTCGAACTGCGATTTCACGGCCGAGGCGCTGACCATGCGCCTCCATAGGGATCTCAAAGAGGTGCGGGAAGCGCTCGAGCGCTTCGTTAGGGCCGGGCTGCTCGTCCGCGAGGACCTGCCCAACGGCCAACGGCTCTACGGGCTGTCTCCTTCGCCTCGCGTCTGGCGTTTCGCCGAGGACTTCGTCCGGCGTTTCGGCGAGGATCGCGAGTATCTCGAGAGCTTCATCGTCGCCTTGGTGCTCAACACCCAGCGACGCACGGACAACCGGGCGGCCGCCGCCGCGTAGCCACGCGCTACCGGGCGGCGCCCGCCCCATCCTTCCTCGCGTCCAGCCCCTTCAGCAGGTCCCCGATCTCGTCACGCCGCGTGGGCGAAGCTTCGGCCCACTGGGCGTACGTCAGCGCGCGTCGGGCAAGCTCCGACTCGCCGGCGCTGTCGAGGCAGCGGCCCATGAGCGCGAGAGCCCCGGAGTGCTCCGGCCAACGCTCGAGCGCCTCGCGGCAGCGCGCCATCGCGAGTTCGGCGTCTCCGGCCAGCCAGGCCACGCGCGCGTGCGCGTACCGCGCGAACGGCGAGTCCTCGTCCGCGGCCACGGCGGCGCGGGCGAGGGCGTCGGCGTCGTTGCCGCGATCGAGGGCGGCGAGGCAGATGGCCTCTCCGGCCATTGCGTCCGCGACGCCGAGCCCTGCGGACTCCGCTCCCAGGCGGCGGGCCTCCTCGAAGCGCGGGATCGCTTCCTCGAACCGTCCCGCGTCCAGGAGTTCGCGCGCCAGGTCGATCACCGCCGCGATGTGCTCGGGATCTCGCGCGACCGCCTCGGCCAGCAATTCGATCCTCTCGGCCGGCTCACGCGTGAGGAGGGCGCGCTCATAGTACTCATTGGTTCGCACGCGGAGCGGGCCGATTCCCTCCGGCTTGCCGTCGGCGCCGACCTTGTCCCACGCGGGGCCGTTGTAGGTTCCCTCCGCCATGTCGAGGCGCACCAGCGCGGTCGCGGCCCACAGGCGAGCGTCTTCGCGCGCGTCCAGATCGACCGTTTTCTGGAGGGCGAGGCGGGTGTTGCGGACGCTCTTCTCACGGAGACGCCCCTCCGCGAGGCACGCGCGGGCGAGACGTTCCCAGACGTGGCCCGAACCCGGGTCGAGGGCCGCCGCGCGATCGAACGCCTCGATCGCGAGACTCGGCCGCTCGAAGCTAAGCAGGGCGTTTCCCAAATCGTAGAAGACGTTCGGATCGTCCGGCGCGAGCGCGGCGGCCCGATCGAGGAAGAAGCTCGCCAGGCCGTACCGCCGCTCTTGCGTCAGCAGGTCGGCGACGCGGGAGAGCGTCTTCGGATCGTTCGGCGCGGCCGAGACCGACGTGAGTTCCGCCCGAATCGCCGCATCGGTGACGCGGACCAAGTCGCTCGCGGTGAGCTGCGCTGAGAGAGCGGCGAAGGCTTCCGGCGAGGCCGCGTCGACTCCGTGAAGCGCGTAGAGCGGCGCGTGCATGCCCCCCAGGAGCGACGGCCCCGGTCCGGTCGACTCCGCCGCGGGCTTGGCCGGGACGGGCGCCGCGGAGGAGCCGCCGGCCACCGTGGATCGGCACCCGACCAGGAGCAGAAGGCTCGCGGAGGCGGCAAGCAATCGAAGCGCGCTCTGAACAGACACGGGGTCCGGTTCCTCTCAGGGACGTTCGCACAGCGTTCCGCCCCGCCGCGCCCCGCACCTCTCCCGGCTCCGACGCACCGATCGGCGCCCTACCGCAAGGTCACCAGCATTCCGCCCGAAGCGGGGTCGGCCCCCGGAAGCGGCGGAGGCGGCTCCCCGGTCAGCGCGTGGACGCGGCAGCGCGCTCTCTCGGCAAGCCAGTCGGCCGGAGGGTCGGAAGGCTCCTTGCCCTCACGGAAAGCAAGCTCCAGGATCGTCTGCCAGGCGAGAAGCTCCGACTCGCGGTCCGAGGCGGCCTCCGCGAGTTCCGCCAGCTTGCGGCACGCTCGGATCAGCTCCGACAGCGGACTGCCGACCGAGGAGTCGGTTGCGGCGAGGCCCTCCTCGAAGCGCGCCCCGGCGAGCTGATGCACGGCCTCCCGATACGCCTCGCGCGCCCGCGCCTCATCGCCCTGTCGCCGGGCGACGTCCCCAAGCAGCGCCCAGGCGAGACCACGGTCGGGCTCCTCGCCCACGATGGCCTCCAGATCCGCGCGCGCCTGGTCGAAGAGGCCTTGGCGCTTGCGCGCGCGCGCGAGTTGCCAGCGCATGTCGAGGTCGCCGGGAGCCGCCCCCGAGGCGCGCTCCCACATCGCCAAGCCCTCCTCACTCCGGCCCTGAAGCTCCAGACCTTCGGCGATCAGCCTGAGGGCCTCGGGTCGCGCCGTCGCCGGCGCGGCGCTCGCGACCTCGAGCACCTCGGAGGCGCGGTGCGCGAGACCCAGCCGAATCAGCAGAGACGCAAGGCGCAGCCGGGCGGCCTGTCGGATGGCGACGCTCTCGGCCTCGTTCATCTGTGTGGCGGCCTCGGCGCACTCGCTGACGAGCAGGCGCAGCAGCTCGACCTGCTCCCCGAGGCCGCGGCCCTCCATCTCGTCGCAACGGTCTAGCGCATTGGCGTAGTCGCCCATCGCCACCGGACAGACGACCCATGCGGCGCGCAGCGAGCGTCTCTGCCACGGCGTCAGATCGAGGCTGTCTCGATCGAGGTTGCTCCAGACGATGTCCTCCGCCAGCGCCGCTTCGCCGCCCGCGAGCAGGATGCGCACATGCTCCACCGCGGAGCGTGGATGCTCGCGGGCGAACGCGCGAAGCCGTTCGAGATCGTTGGCCCCGAAGTAGGCGCGGAAGAGCGCCGCCTCGGCCGCGGAGCGCGCCTGCCGGACCCGCCAGGAGTTGTCGCGCTCACGCTCATCCATTGCGGCGACCGCGCGCTCGAGCGGGGCGATGGCGTCCTGATAGCGCCCTTCGGACACCAGGGCCGCGCCGAGGGCTCCGGAGAGCACGGGACCCGATCGCTCATCGCGGTACGCCGCCTCCAGCGCCTCGACGGCCAGGTCGCCGTCGCCGTTGTCCAACGCCTCACGCGCCGCCGCCACGGCGGCGCCTTCCCGCTGGCTCTCGCGGCACCAAGGCGCCATCGCCGCGATCAAC
>CAZCER010000463.1:0-4700 GCA_964497385.1 uncultured Armatimonadia bacterium
GCTCTCGAGGAACTCAAGACCACCACCCGCAACCCTCGACTTCGGCGCTTCTGCGACGAGGGCGCCCGCCGTCTCGGCAAGGGCGAGTCTCTCGCGGAACTCTTCGCCTCGTACCCGGAGATCTTCGAGCCCTGGGTGTCCGGAGCCGTCTCCGCCGCCGAACGCTCCGGCGAATTCGAGGCTCTCATCCAACCTTTGGAGGAGGAGCACCGCAACGGGGAGCGTGAGCGTAGACGCCTCGTCTACCCCGTCACCTACGGCAAAGCGATCGCCGTCTTCTCGCTCATCGCGGCCACCATTCCCATCGTCATCACGCACGGGCTCGCCTTCTGGATCACGAACACCATCCTGAACGGCGGCCCGCTCCTCCTGATGGCCATCGCTGGTTGGTACGCGGTGCGGATAGCCGGGGCCCTGCCGCCCGTGCGTTCGGTCACCGAGCGCCTCGCGCTGCGCATGCCCGTCATCGGCGTCGGGCGGAGGACCACCTACTCCCTGCGCTTCCTGCGCGCCTACGCCGCCATGGTCAAGGCCGGCGCCCTCCCCCAGGAGGCCTTCGAGGTCGCCGCCGCGGCGGTCGGCCCCGCGTGGCTCGAGCGTCGCGCCCAGCGCGGCGTCGAGCACCTTCGCCGGGGCGGCACGCTCTCCGAGGCCCTCCACTACGCGGGCGTTCTCGACCGCCGCACCCAGGGGCTCCTGGAGACCGCCGAGGACACGGGCGAACTCGACTCCATCCTCGAGGAGTGCCTCGAGACCCTTCAGTCCGACGCCGACCGCGAGTCCATGCGGCGCACCATCTGGATGTGGGCGATCCTCCTGGCCCTCTCCGCCATCCTCGTCACCGTGGCGGTCTATCTCGGCATGAAGGGCTACGTTGAGGGGCTCTTGTCGTACTATGATGAGTACCTGGTGGAAGACTGACGGACCTCGCCCCGATGGTGTCCGCGGAGCCGCCTACTCCCTACCCATCGCCACCAGGAGCCCGTGGATCACGCTCCACGGATGCGGCGGCTCGCCCGGTACGTAGCAGTCCACCGGCACGATGTCCCCCACGCCGTTCGCCTCGGCATACCCTCCGGCGTGAGGACCTCCACTGATCGCCGACACCCCGACCGCGACGACGATCCGTGGCTCGGCCATCGCGTCGTAGCAGCGCCGCAGCGGCTCCCGCATCGCTTTCCCCACCGGGCCCGTCACCAGGAGCGCGTCCGCGAACCTGGGCGAGGCCACGAAGTGGATCCCGAACCGCGCCACATCGAAGACAGCGTTGGTCGAGGCCAGCACCTCCAGGTCCGCCGCGCTGCACCCGGTCGACACCTCGCGCACGTGCAGCGAGCGCCGGAACGGGCTGTCGTCCGGTCGCCGTGCCGGGCCGTCGGTCGCGCGGTTGCTCCGGATGAGGTCCTCGCGAGTGCGTACCGCGGTCCGGGTCGACCGATCCCGCCCGAGCGTGCCCGATGGGCACGCGGCCACGCACTCGCCGCACCCGAGGCAGCGCCCGAGGTCAAGGGCCACCGCGCCGCCAGCCTCGTCCTCGCTGACCGTGATCGCGTCCATCGGGCAGACCTCCACACACCGGCGGCAGCCGACCCCGCGGCAGGGCGCCTCCCCGACGCACGGAAGCCCCGACGCCTCCTCCGGTAGCTCCGGGCAGATCTCACTCTCGGTCAGGCGCCCCCGTCGGAGGATCGTCCACAACGCGCTGCGCATCATGCTTATCGTCCCTACAGGTCGTTTCCGCAGTACGACAGGTTGAAGCTCTTGTTGCACAGAGGGAAGTCCGCCACCAGGTTCCCCCGTGCCGCGATCGCGAGCCCGGTCCAGTTATTGAGGCTCGGGTCCTTGATCGCGTATCGCGACACGGCGCCACTCGCGTCCGTCGTGACCCAGTGGATCAGCTCGCCGCGCCACGCCTCAACGATCCCGACCCCCACCGACGACGGGGGCAGAGCGGCTGACTCACAGTCGCAGCGCACCGGACCTCCAGGCAAGTCGCCGATCAGCCTCTCCAGCACCTCGAAACTCGTCTCGATCTCGTCCGCACGGATCCGGACCCGTGCGAGCGCATCGCCCGACTCCCGTCGCGCCGGCGTCGGCGCCTCCCGCGGATACACTCCGTGCCTGAAGCACGCCCTTGCATCGTACTCGCCCGCGCTCGCCCGGGCCGCCGGACCCACCAGGCCGAAATCCTCGGCAAGGTCCGACGGAAGCACGCCCACGCCCGACATCCGGTCGATGGCGGCCGGGTTCTCGAGCAGGAGAGGGATGGTCTCACGCACAAGCGTCTTCAGCTCGCCAAGACGCCGGGCGAACTCTCGCCGCCCCTCGGGGTCGAGGTCGCGCGTGACCCCTCCGGGGCGCACGTACCAGCGCTGCCGCCGATTCCCGGTGAGGAGCTGCGCGGCTCGCAGCGTCAACCCGCGCAGCGGGGGCAAGAGCCCCGCGCCCGGGTTGAACCCGATGTCGCCGGCTATCGCGCCCAAGTCGCCGACATGGTTCGCCAGTCTCTCCATCTCAAGAGCCACCGTGCGGAGCGCGCGTGCGCGCTCCGGCGCCTCCACACCGAGAAGGCTCTCGATCGCCTCGCAATGCGCCAGCGCGTTCCCGACGGCGGTGTCGCTGCTCGCTGACTCCGCCAGGAACCGCATCCGCTGCCACGCCAGTTCCGCCAGGCGCTTCTCGACTCCACGGTGCTGGTACCCGAGGCGGATCTCGAGGTACGTGATGACCTCGCCCACGCAACTGAACCGGAAGTGCCCCGGCTCAATGATGCCCGCGTGGATCGGCCCCACCGGGATCTCGTGCACCCCTTCGCCCTCGATCCGCCGGAAGGTGTAGCTCTCTCGGGCGCCCGTCAAGTCGGGCGCCAGCGGCGCGAATTCCACCGGCCAGACGTCGTCGTGCAGTACGAGGCTCTTCCACTGGCGGTGACCCGTCGGGCGTAGCCCGAACGCATCGAGAGTCGCGCGCTCGGCACGGTGCGCCGCGGGAATGGAGGTCGCAAGCGACGGGTACTCGCGGCACCCCTCCGGCATGGGCGCGGTCAGGAGTGTGGCGCCGCCGCCACGGGTGTCGAGGAGCAGTGTCTCCAGGCACAGGCGTCGGTCGTCGGCAACGCGAGCCGTAAGGTGCCCGAACCGCCGGCCGGGGAGCCGCAGCTCCTGCCGGACGGCCTCGGCGAGGCCGGAGATCTCGGTCTCACGTCGTTCGACAGCTATCACAGGCCCGCACCCCCCTCCGCCAGCATCCGTAGCATGTCCATCACGGCCGGGCTGAGCGCGACCCCTCCCGCAAGCGACGCGACCACCAGCACGGCGGGAACGAGCGCCCAGGCACGCGGAGCGCGCTCCGCCGGGGCGTCGGGGGCCTCGCCGAACAGCACCCGTCCCACATGGGCGCTCACGGCGATGAAGGTCACCGTCAGGCCCACGAGCACGAACGCTCCCGCCGCGACGCTGCCGGCTGCAAGGGTGTCCCGCAGCAGCAGCCACTCGCTGAGGAATGTGCCAAACGGCGGGCTGCCGACAATCGCGAAGCTCGCCGCCGCCATCACCATGCCCCACGCCGGCGCGTCTCCGAGCACCCCGCGCAGGCGGCTCAGGCTCTTGGTGCCGTAGCGGTGAAGGAGGTTCCCGGCCAACAGGAACAGCGCCACCTTCGCGAGGCTGTGGTTGAGGGCGTGCAGGATGAAGATGGGTCCCGACCCGATGCCGATGGCGAGAGTCAGCAGTCCCACGTGCTCGACGCTCGAGTACGCCCACATGCGCTTCAGGCCATGTTGCCGCACCAGAAGAACGGCGGCGGCCACAACGGTGAGAGTCCCCGCCGCCACCAGTAGCTGCCGGGCGAACGCGCCTTGCCCCGCCGCCTCCATGATGCGCGACAGGCGCCAGATCGCGACCAGAGCGCAGTTCAGGAGCGCCCCCGACAGCATCGCCGACGCCGGCGCGGGCGCTTCGCTGTGCGCGTCCGGAAGCCAGTTGTGGAGAGGGAAGAGGCCGGCCTTCGTCCCATAGCCGAGCAGACACAGGATGAAGCCCAACCGGAGAAGCCGGGGGTCAAGCTGGCTCGCTCGTTCGACGAGGCCCGCAACGTCCAGCGTCGCTTCGGCCGCCAGCCCTTGCTGCGCCGCGATGAAAACCACCGTCCCGAAGAGCGCGAACGCGATGCCGACACTGCAGAGCACGAAGTACTTCCAGGTGGCCTCGAGCGAGTGCCGGCTCCGATGGTAGTACACGAGCGGGGCCGACATCAGCGTCGTGGCTTCCATCGCTATCCAGAGCGAGCCGAGGTCGCGCGCAAGGAGCACGCAGTACATGGCCGCGAGGAACAGCCCCGCCAGAGTGTAGAAGCCACACAGCCGTCGGTCGCTCGCACCGCCGTGTCGCGTTCTCTCGGCCGGCAGAAGCATCGCCGCCTGAACGAGCGACGCCGCGGCTACAAGCGTCGTGATCAGCACCACCGCCGCGCCCATCCCGTCGAGGCACGCCCAGCGCGAGGAGGCCGTCGCTCCGGCGAAGGCCGGCTGGCAGATCCACACCGCGATGGCGCCCTGCGCGAGCATCAGGACGGCGGCGACCCCGGGCAATACGCGGGCAAGCCGTGGGACAAGCCCGAGTGCGGCAAGGAGCAGCGGGACGGCAAAGAGGGGTGCCAGGGAGCTCAATGGCGCAACCCCCGCAACTGGGTTACATCCGTGT